>CADBMK010000001.1 GCA_902795785.1 uncultured Bacteroidia bacterium
AGAACCTGCCCCTGCCCCGCAGGAGACTGCCGAGGGCGGTTTTGAGGTAATCAACGACGGCAACCTTTCAACGGAGGTCCAGGAAGAACTCCCTCGTATCGATGTAAGGGCTGAACTTCCAAAGTATGTTTTCCCGTCACTTGACCTTCTTGACGACTACGCTTCTTCAAGAAACGAGATTTCTTCCGAGGAGCTTACCCGAAATAACAATAAGATACGTGCCACCCTGGCAAATTATAAGATTCAGATTGATGACGTCAAGGCCGTAGTGGGCCCTACAGTCACCCTTTACAAGGTGTATCCTTCCAAGGGAGTCAAGATATCGGCCATTAAGAACCTTCAGGACGATATCGCCATGTATCTCCACGCCAAGGGCGTGCGTGTGGTGAATCTTCCTGATTCAGTTGGTATCGAGGTGGCTAACGACGTTCCGTCAACCGTCCCTCTCAAGGCAACTCTCAACGACGATGCCTTCAGGTACACAAACGCCGAGCTTCCGGTGGCCATCGGATACACCATCCAGCAGAAAGTCAAGGTCTTTGACCTTGCCGACGCACCTCACCTTCTTGTGGCCGGAGCCACCAAGCAGGGTAAGAGTGTGGGACTCAATGTCATCGTGGCATCCCTTCTTTATGCAAAGCATCCTTCGGAGCTGAAGCTGGTGTTCATTGACCCTAAGATGGTGGAGTTCTCGTCTTACGCCAACCTCCTGAAGCATTACCTTGCCGTGCTTCCTTCGGCCTGCAACGAGCAGGATGAGATGGATCATGCAATTGTGAAGAAGCCTAAGGACGCGGAGCAGATTCTGCGCTCCCTCTGTATTGAAATGGACGAGCGCTATGAACTCCTCAGCAAGGCGTTCGTAAACAATATCAAGCTCTATAACGAGAAGTACAAGGACCGTCATCTTCTTCCTACCGACGGACACCGTTTCCTTCCGTACCTTGTAGTAGTCATTGATGAGTACGCTGACCTTACGATGTCAGTGGGCTCTGGCGGAGAGGCCCGCAACATTGCCAGAAGCATTACCCAGAGTATCATCCGTCTTGCCCAGAAGGGTAGGGCTGCGGGTATCCACGTGATACTTGCAACCCAGAGACCTTCAGTGGATGTGATCACCGGCCTTATCAAGACCAACTTCCCTACAAGAATCGCATTCCGAGTTGTATCCCGTGTGGATTCCCAGACCATCCTTGACTCTCCGGGTGCAGACAAGCTCATCGGTAAGGGAGATATGCTCTTCTATGCCGGAGTTGAAATGGAGCGTGTTCAGTGCGCCTTTATCAGTAATGACGAGATTAACAAGCTCACCCAGAGCATCGGAAGTCAGGTTGGCTATCAGAAGTCTTACAATACACCTTATTATCTTCCTGAGCCGGATCCGGCACCTGGAGAGGAAGGCGAAGGCGGTATGATTGACATGAAGAATCTTGACGACAGGTTTGCAGAGGCCGCAAGGATGGTGGTTACTACCCAGAAGGGATCCACTTCCGACATCCAGCGCCGTCTGGGTATGGGTTATGCCAAGGCAGGCCGTGTGATGGATCAACTTGAGGCTGCCGGAATCGTAGGACCTCAGGAGGGCTCCAAGCCTCGTCAGGTGCTTATCGGATCTCTTGATGAACTTGAGTCAGTCCTCAAGGCTTTCACCTCCGCCGCAGAATAATCCACATCATCACACCGCTGCGCTATGCCTGGTGTCCCACTTGCCCTCCATTAGGTACCAAAATCAGGCCTTTTTTGTACGCCGGCAACTTCAATCTTCGTCCCGTACGTTTTCAGGCCCTCTGGTGTACGGCAGAGCTGTCAATTCTTCTCGCGTACATAATATAGCCTGAAAACATCATTCTCGTCAATCGGCCATAGAGACGCCCATATGCATATATCGTACGAATGATGATTTCAAATCTTCTGGCGGAAGGAATAGATGCCAAGAAGAGTGAAATACAGGAGGACGGCGGGGGGAACTCCTGTGAATGGAGGGGAGAGGAAAAATGAAAAGAGCCGTTTGGAGACCAAACGACTCTTTTTGTTTGTATGCGGGGAATGTGATTATTCTTCTGAGAAGAGGTTCTCGAAGCGGTCTCCGGCGGCAATCTTTGCTGCGAGCTTCTGGACATCCTGTGCGGTTACGGTGTTGATAACAGCCTCGTAATCGTACTGGAAGTCTTCATTGTAGCGGATGTAGTTGATTGTCTGGTGAAGCATCATTCCTACGTTGTGGGAAACCTTTTCCCTGCTCTCGGCCTCGTGCTTTACGAGGTACTTCACCGCGTCAGACATCTCGGCCTCTGTAGGACCGTTCTGAACCATTTCGTTGAAGATCTGCTCGGTGTACTGGGCAAGTTCTGCCTTGATCTCAGGCCTTGTCTCGAAACTAACCGTCGACTCCCTGATGCGGAGGTCGTCGCCGTAGCTCTTAGACTTGAATGAGATGGTGTATGTGCCGCCCTTCTCCTCGCGGATCTTTGCGAGGTATCTTGCAGACATGATGTAGTCGAGGACTGCATATGTTGCGTCAAGTTTCTTTGATGGCTTTGCAGTAATCTTCCAGTCGAAGCCCACGAAACTCTTCGGAGCGTTAGGCGCCTTGTATGTCCTGTCGAGGAGGGCGTGTCCCTTGTATGCAGGAACGCTGCTGATGTACTTCTCCTTCTTTACAGGCTTACCGCCTTCGAGGGATGCAAGGTACTTCTCTACATATGCCTTAACGGTGGCCTTGTCAAGGTCGCTGCAGATGAATACTTCCATAGCACCGAAGTCACAGAAGCTTCTCTGGAAGATGTCCTTGACAAAGTTCATATCAACTGCGTTGACTGCGGCAGAATCTATGTTCTTTCTCCAGATGTCCTTCTTGCTGTAGCGCATCTGCTCGTCTTCCTTGTTGAAAATCTCGGCGTTTTTCTTCTTGAGTCCGAGGTTTGTGAGGAAGGCGTCCTTGTCCTTCTTCAGCTGCTTCTCATCAGAGAAATAAGGCTCGGTGAGCTGGATGTATGCTGCCTTGAATGCGTTCTCGGCTTTTTCTGCGCTGGATATGTATGACATCGTAGCGTAGCGTCTTGAAGCGTTGAGCATGATCCTGATACCTGTAAGTTCAGGAATGTTCTTAAGGCCGTTCTGATCCTGGCCGCGGAAACCTGCGCGCTGCTTGATGTAGGCGCCTGCGAATTTTGCAGCAAGGAAGTTGTCCTTAGGATATGCAGGATAACCGGTCTTGAACTGGATTGACATTGCAAAGTGGTTGTCTCCGTAGAGTTTCTCCTTTGCAGGACGCCAGTGAACGAGGGCTCCGTTAGGAAGAGTCCAGTCCTCACCGTCGTATGCAGGAACTGCCTTGACCTTTGAAACGGCCTTTGCGGCAGGGTTTACGTCAAGGGTGACCTTCTTAATCTGGAGGAAGGCAGGCTCAACAGGCTCTGCGAATGCAGCGTCGATGATTTCCACGGTCTCCTTGTCTGAAGGAATGCATGAAGCCACCTTCTCCTCGCAAGACCAGCAGTATACTCTCTGAGGGTTGTTGAACATCTCGTCGATATACTTGGCAGCCATTTCATAAGTTACGCCTTCCAGGGCCCTTCTCTGGGCAAGCCTTACTTCTGCAGGCGATGCGGCAGGGAAGCCGAGGGTGAAGTTGTTTACATAGGCTGCAACATAGTCAGAGGTCTTGAGATCCTCTTCCTTAATGTTCTCGTTGAGCTTGTTCTTCTTATATACATTGAGTTTGGCAGCCTCGAACTCGTCCTTTGAGATGCCGTACTGGAGAAGTCTGTGCATCGTCTGGGCATAGTATCTGGCCACTGCACGAAAGTCTGTAGAGTCCTCGGTTACGAAGGTGAACTGGCTGGCATAGTAGTCGGTGCCGTTGCTGTTGGTTACGACAACGCTTCTCTTGCCTGGAGCCTTGCTGTTCTTGTAATCTTCTGCCATCCTGTCTGAGAGGACGCTGGTTACGATCTGGCGTGCGTACTGGTCACGGTAGTATGCTTCGTCCTTGCGCGCGTCCTTTCCAGGATAAGGCTCCCTGTAGAATACCTTGAAGGCGTAGTACTGAATTTCCGGGTCGATGATGTTGACGACCTTAGGCCCGTTGATGGCAGGAAGGGTAACTTCCTCTTTCTGAGCCGGATTCTCTACCAGGACGATATCTGAGAACTGTGACTTGATCTTCTTTTCCATCTCCTTGACGTCGAAGTCTCCTACGACGATGATGGCCTGCATGTCAGGACGGTACCATTTGTGGTAGAAATCGAGGAGTTCCTCACGCTTGAAGCCGTTGATGATTTCAAGTGTTCCGATTACGCTTCTCTTTGAATGGAGGGAGCCGTTGTACATAAGGGCTGCCTGCTGCTCGAAGATTCTCTGCTTGAGGTTGTCGCGGCGGCGCCATTCCTCGCTGATGACTCCTCTCTCGTCGTCGATTGCCTGCTGGGTGCAGGAGATGTCTCCTGACCAGTCGTGAAGGACGAGAAGGACTGAATCTACGAATGAATCTCTTACGAGAGGAACTGAAGAGATGTTGTAAACCGTCTGCTTTCTTGCGGTGAAAGCGTTGATGTTATAGCCGAAACGTACTCCTTCCTTGGCAAGGAATTCAAGTACACCCTTCTCAGGGTAGTGCTTTGTTCCGTTGAAAGCCATATGCTCGAGGAAGTGGGCGAGACCGTTCTGGTTGTCATTCTCCTGAAGGGCGCCTACTGCGTGTGCGATGTAGAAATCTGCGCATCCCTTAGGCTTCTCGCTGTGACGGATGTAATATGTCAATCCGTTATCAAGCTTTCCTTTAACGAGCTGTGGGTCTTCTTTAATTGTCTGGGCCTGCGCTACCAGCTGCATGAGAGCCGCTGCAAGTATGAGCAGGTACTTTTTGTTGTTTAAAAAATGCATCCGATTATAAGTTTTATACTGTTTCGTTTTGTTCCGGGCAAATTGTCTGAATCTGCAAGCAGGGTTGTGAAATTATCATTCACGCCGATGTAGGCTTTCACGCTTTTAATTGGTTTTGTGTGCTTAATGCCCAGTCCGACACCTGCTCTTGAGAGTGTCTCATAGTCATACTGCCAGTATAGCCAGTTGTCTGCAGAAACGACGTTCGTAGAGGATGTTGAGGCATAGGCTCCATCCTCGGCAGCCTTGCCTGAACCTGTTTTGAAATAAGCCTGGGCATCGAGGGAAAGGACGCCTTTCTTAAGGCTGAGGTTTCTCTGGATGAAGGCTGTGATTTCTGCCGTAGTATAGTTCTGATTCCTGTAGAATGGATAGTAGGTGGCCTTTGTCTTATTGCCAATGAGGTTTACAGCCGCACCGTATTTGAATGCGAAGCTGTTTTGCTTTACTCCCGTATAGCGCGTGTAGCCCATCTCCACGTTTATCAGTGTCCTGTCGAGGGATTTCTGAGGATCCGCGTAGGAAATCCTGGTTTCTTCTCCTGCCTGATATACTTTTGTGTAGACGCTTCTTTCACCGTTGAGTGTGGTTAATGCGGCATCGACCCACGCCTTGTCAAGAGAGCCTGCTCCATATCGGAGGAAACTGCCCTTGTATGAGATCTCGTTGCCGCTGCATTCCTCAAAGACGACGGACGTTGACGATTTCTTGCCGAAATAGCCTGTCCTGTGAAGGAATGACACTTCGTTTGTGAATTTGTTCCTATGCCCGATCTCCATTTGGAATCCTGCCCCGTAGAAGCTGTTTGAAAGCGGACGGCTGTTGCTGAGGGAGATGTGTCCTTCGTCGTTCTGGAATATTTCCTTGACACTTAGACCTGCGCCGTAGTCAACATACATGAAATAATCCGTGTCGATCATTCCGTATTTGCCGGCGGTAATCTGTTCCAGCGTCCTTCTGTATCTGAGGTCTGCGCCAAGACGCATGTTGTCTGAAACAACCCAGTCAAGGCCAGCGCTCAGTCCCAGGTCCATCCATTTGTTCAGCGTGCGCGGATCCCTTTTCTTTGTCTGGTCCCCGCAGTCGTACTTGATTCTGCCTCCAAGGGAGATTCTGTCTGAAATCCTGTATCCGAGACCTGCGGCAAGGCCATAGAGTTCACGTGTCTTTTTGCCCGCCGTTTCAGACGTCGTCTCGTATATGTTGAAGGAGTTATATGAAGGGTCCATGAAGACAGGACCCCCCATATTCTTCCCTTCGTCGCTCGACCAGAACAGTCTTCCCTGGAAGACCATCCTGTCCGAATACTTCATATATGACTCGGTTTCGATTCCGGCTCCGTAACTGTCCTTGGATTCATTTGTGCCTATCAGTCCGCCGTTGTCCTTGCTGTATCCGCCTTCCACTATGGAAATGCGGCTTCCGCCAAAACGTGTCAGACCTGCGGCATTAGTACCGCACAGCCACGGCTCTTTCTCCTGCAGGAATCTGAAGTCCTGTGCGGAGGCCGATAAGGCTGTTGCAAATAGTATGGAAATTACGAAACCTTTTTTCATTACTTGGTCAATGTTGATTTATCTCTCTGGTGGAAGTCGTTTGCGGAGTTGTTGGTATCCTTGAAGACGATCTTCGCGCCCTTCTTGATTGATGCCTCTGCATCTACGCCTGATGGGTCGGTTGAACCGTATTCCTCGCTGGCAGTACCGCCGGCATAATTGTAAACGAGGAGGTCCTTATTGCCCTCGATGGCAAGTGTGGCTTCAAGATCCACGTTTCTGTAAAGCGAGTGAGATTTGTAAGGAGTGTGCTTTACATAACCTGCGTCGATTGATGCAGGGAATCTGCTCTTGGTATTGCTAAGGCTTCCTGTGTATGCCTGCTCCGTTGCGTCAAGAACGATAGATTCAGGAATCTTTGCTGTAGGAAGCTTTGCGCCGTTTGTGAAATCCAGGTTGTTGTTGTCAGCAATGAAAGCGGTTGCGTCAGCAGCGTTCATCTTGAAGATGAAAAGGCCAGGAGTACCGTATGAAGTAGCCCAGGCAGTGCTGTTGGCAAACTTGTATGCCTTCATATAGTTTGTTGACGGGATTGTCTCGCTTGGTGCAGGGTAGTAGCTCTTGAGGTTGAGTCCGCTCTCAGGGTCGTACATTACGTAGTCTGCGTTTGAAAGATCCACTGAGGTGTTGATTGATACGGTGTGGTCGATTGCGCCGTAAAGAGAGATTACAACCTGTGAGTAAGGTGCAAGGGTATATGAAGCGCGTCCGCCTTCTCCCTCGGTCTTGAAGCCCCAGAAGGCCCAGCCTTCAGGAATCCATTTCTCGGCGAAGTAGGTCATCGTGTTCTCTGAGTAGTACTTGTTGCTTGCCCAGTTGTTTGAAGGGTATACTGCTCCTACGCATACGTCGGCAAGGTCGATATCCTTGTCAGAGTTGTTGTAAAGGACGATGAACTTATCTGTCTGGTATGTTTTAGCTGCACCGTTATTGTCGTAGGTACATCCGCCGCCATAGACCTCCTTGATGATGAGGCTGCTGGTCTTTGCTGCAGAAAGAGGGAGCTTGAAAGTGGTTCCTGAAGTCTCTGCAGAAATCTGGACAGAAGAGGTTCCGTTGTAGATGGTGTAGGTGTTGTCGTCACCATATACTTTGAAACTTGTTGAGGCAGTGTAGTTGCCGAAAGTTGAAATCAGTTCTGCAAGACCGGTCTCGTCAGTCGTGGTTTCAAAAGAGTTCGTTCCGTCCGAAAGGGTGATTGTAACACCTCCCTGGGCCAGGGCTTTGCCGTCAACGGTAAGCTGGATGCCTACCTTGCTTGTCTTTGGTGCGTCGTCTGACTCACAACCTGCAAAGAGGCAGGCTGCAGCTGCGAGTGCAATGATTAACTTTTTCATTTGGATGTAATATTTGGTTTATTAAAATTTAAGTCTTAAGGTGAGACCGTAATAGAATGCAGGAATGTAGCTTGACACTGATACATATGAACCGGTCTTCGTGGATTTTACCCTCGACAGGTTGTTGAGGAAGTTGTTTGCGTAGAAGGAAACGGATGCTATGTCGCTTATTTCCTTGGTAACGCTCACATTGGCCGAGAAGTAAGGACTGATGTAGTTTGACAGGAAATGGTATTTGTACGATGAGTTTACGAGAAGTTTTGTAAGGTCTCCGTAGAGGGCCATGGCCTCCGCGTCTGTGTCTTTTCTTTCGTAAGCGTTCCTGTAATCGGTGAGGAAGTTCCTGAGTGTACCGTCCTGGAATGAGTAGTAGTAATCAGGGAAGGTGACGGTGTAGTCTCTTGTGGAATAAATTGAGTTGTCATTATACTCAAGAGGCTTTCCAAGGTCGCTGAGAGAGTAGGTCCTTGTGCTGCCGTCTTTCCTCTCGCTGAGGCTCTGGCTGTAACGCAGGAGGCTGCTCTCCACCTTGAGGGAAAGAATCATCCTGGCCTTCGGAAGCCTGGTGGTGACGGTTACATTGGTCCTGACGGCCTGTGTCTTTTCTCCGTTTG
>CADBMK010000002.1 GCA_902795785.1 uncultured Bacteroidia bacterium
ATCAATGCCACACCTATACCCCTAGGAAGCCATTCCGCAAGAATGATGATTTCAAAAACAGCAATGGCTTCGGCGAACGGTCTTGGCAGCGGGCTGGTTCGTCCGGAGCCCGTGGCCGCCCGCGGCCTCGTGAGCGGGGGAACCACAAGCGAAGCGCAGTGGTGGGATGAGCGGCAGCGAAGGCGTACGGATGACATCAGTCTGCCGCCAAGACCGTTCGCCGACCCCTTTGCTGTTTTTGAAATCATCATTCTTGCGGAATGGCTTCCTAGGGGTATAGGTGTGGCATTGATGAGAATGACTTGGCCTCCAGGGCGGGGTCATACTCACAAATCGGCCTCCTAGGCCTTTGTCTGGCCCAAGGATGAGAATGATGTTTTTAAAATGACATTTTGCGGGGCGTCGGGCTAAGCCTCGGGCGCCTAGACTCTCTTCTTTGCCGGGTGGCAGATAATCTGGACATCGACGTAGTCTACTTTGTAGCCTCTGAAACGTCGCTTTTCAAGCCGCTCTTCGATGATTGCGTTAAGTTCTTCATCGATGACATCCTTGTACTCGTTGTTCTCGGTGTCATAGAGGTGGAAGTGCTTGAAAGTGTTTACGTCGAAATACATTTTGTTGTTGGCGCTCGTTCTCCTCTGATAAATTCCGATAGCAGCCATTTGGGAAAGCACATTGTAAACTGACGCGGTGGTAACCTTGGTGTCTGATATGGACGGGATCTCGTCACAGACGGCATCTACTGAGGCGTGCCCCAGTCTCAGCATGGCCTGATGTACGGCCAGCCTCTGCGGAGTGGCTTTAAACCCGCTTTTCCGAAGGATCTCCTTTACTTCTTCTATGGAAGGTGCTTTTCGTGGGATAGTATTCATCGTAGACAAATATATAATAAATAAACATTAATTTGGCTATATTTGTATTCTGTACATCAAATTGTGCATCAAAAACATGGAAAGGACCAAATTACTCATAGTCGGCGGAGGACCAGCGGGTTACACGGCTGCGCTATATGCTGCGAGAGCGGCTCTTTCTCCTATTCTTTACGAGGGTATGGAACCTGGTGGGCAGTTGACCACCACCACACTTGTGGAGAATTATCCGGGATTCAAGGATGGGGTTGACGCCAACGAACTTATGGGAGCGATGCGCTCTCAGGCGGAAAGGGTAGGCGCCACCATACGCAGCGGTTCCGTCTCATCCATAGACCTTTCTTCAAGGCCGTTCAAGGCGGTGATAGACGGAAAGGATGAGATAGAGGCTGACTCCGTAATCATAGCCACGGGCGCTACCGCCCGTTATCTCGGCATTCCGTCTGAGCAGAAATTCCGCGGAATGGGTGTATCGGCCTGTGCCACCTGTGACGGTTTCTTCTATCGAAAGAAGGATGTAGCGGTGGTTGGTGGCGGAGACACGGCCTGTGAGGAAGCAACTTATCTTGCAGGACTCTGCAGGAAGGTCTATATGATAGTCCGCCGTGACGAACTTCGGGCGTCAAAGGCTATGCAGCAGAGGGTTATGGGTACGGAGAACATCGAGATTCTCTGGAACTGCAACACTCAGGAAATACTCGGTGACGAGGAAGGTGTGACGGGAGCCAGACTTTTGCGCAAGGATGGCGAGGTTTTTGATATCAAGATCGACGGCTTTTTCCTTGCAATCGGCCATCATCCGAATTCGGACCTTTTTGCCAAGTGGGTGGAGACGGACCAGAACGGCTACATAGTGACCAGAGGCAAGGGTTCCGCCACAAATGTGGAAGGCGTTTTTGCTGCGGGTGACGTTCAGGACCCTACTTACAGGCAGGCCGTTAATGCGGCCGCTTCCGGATGCAGGGCCGCACTCGATGCGGAGAAGTTCCTCAAAAGCCTCAAATAGACAGAATACTCAAACTTTAAAATGAAGCATTTAAAACTCTTTATTCCAGCAGCCCTGACCTGCGTGATGACGCTTTCATCCTGCAGGGCTCAGTTCGACAATCTTTTGAACAGCACTGACACCGACATGAAATATACGGCGGCGTTCGAGTATTTCAATGACGGAAAATACAATAAGGCTGCCCAGATCTTCGAATCTCTTTCAGTCCTTATGAACGGAACCGAAAGAGACGATACCGTACAGTATTACTGGGGCCTGAGCAACTATAGGGCGAAGGATTATTATGATGCGGAAACCAACTTTGCAAAGTTCATCGAGACTTTCCCGAGAAGCCCGTTCACAAGCGAGGCGTCTTTTCTGAGAATCGACTGTCTCTATCGTCAGACATACAGGTATGAGCTTGACCAGAACCCTACAAGGACCGCCATCCAGGCCATCAACGAGTATCTCGTTGAGGAAAAGACCGGAACTCACAGGGATGTCTGCAACAATATGCTCAAGGACCTTCAGCAGAGACTTGACAAGAAGGAATTCGAGAATGCCCGTCTCTATTATAAGATGGAGGACTACAAGGCGTCAAGGGTTGCCTTCAAGAATGTCCTTAAGAACAATGCGGATAATCAGTACAGGGAGGATGTCCTCTATTATACGGCAATGTCTTCTTACAAATACGCCGCGATGAGCGTGGCAAAGAAGCAGAAAGAACGTTATCTCGTCTTTGTTGACGATTACTATAACTTCATCAGCGAGAATCCTGATTCAAAATACCGCAGGGTGCTTGACGTAATGTTCCGCCGCAGCCAGAAGGCGCTTGGACGTTACAGCGGCAGCGACGATGACCTTGAGGAGAAGGCGAAGGATTTTGAGAAGATGAAGAAGCTTCTGGAAAAAGATAAAAAATAATTGAAACTTTTGTATACGGCCGTGAGGTAAAGTATATAGAAAGCAATTGAAAACAGTATAATGGAAAACAAGACAAAAAAGATCCCTACAAACACAATTACCAGGGACATTAAAGATCTCGCAGCTCCTACGGGAAACATCTACGAGAGCGTTGTGATTCTCTACAAGAGGGCCAACCAGATTGCAATCGCCGAGAAGAAAGAACTCAACAAGAAACTTGAGGAGTTCAGGAACGAGCGCGATACTATGGAAGAGGTTTTCGAGAACAGGGAACAGATTGAAATTTCTAAGTATTATGAGCGCCAGCCTAAGCCGGACCTCGTGGCTATTTCAGAGTTCGAGGACGGTGAAATCTGGTACAGGACCGCTGGCCAGGAGTCTTCAAAGGAGGATACAAAGCCTGTCGTCCCTGAAGACTAAACTTTTGATATGATAAGAAATCTCCTTATCAGGAATTACATTTTGATAGACTCTCTGGAAATTTCTTTTCCTGAGGGTCTTGTCATTATTACCGGACAGACGGGCGCGGGTAAGTCCATTATCCTGGGCGCCCTGTCACTTGTGCTCGGCGGGAAGGCTGATGCCTCGCTGATAGCCGAGGGTGCTGACAGCTGTGTGGTTGAGGCGGAGTTTTCCGCCCCTGAAGACCTGAAGGAGATTCTTGAGGAGGCCGGTGTGGAGTGGAACGAGGACGGTTCGCTTCTTGTCAGGAGGGTGATTTATTCATCCGGACGTTCACGTTCGTTCATCAACGATGCTCCCGCAGCCCTGCCTCTTCTGTCGGAGATTTCCGGCAAACTTGTCGATATTCATTCCCAGCACAGGACCCTGCTGCTTTCCGACCATTCCTTCCAGCTTTCTATGCTGGACCATTTTGCCGAAAACAGTGAGGACCTCAGGCTTTGCAGGAGTGCTTTTGCCAGGGTATCGGCCCTTTCGGCTGAACTCCGTGATGTGGAGGAACGCCTTTCCAGGGCTCACGCCGACAAGGAGTATAACGAGGCCCGCTTCCGTCAGCTTGACGAGGCTAAACTCCGCGAGGGAGAACTTGAGGAACTTGACGCGGAGCAGAAGCAGCTTGCAAATGCCGAACAGATTAAGGAAAGCCTCTCACGTGTGGCTGAACTTTTCAGCAGCGAAGAGGGAATGTCCATTTCCGCTTCATTGAAGGAAATCGGCAAGACATTCCACAGCCTTTCCAAGTATATTCCATCCCTGGAGGAACTTTCCAACAGGGTTGAGTCATCCCGTCTTGAACTCGAGGATATTGAAGCCGAGGCGGATTCCGTCAATTCCGCCACCGAACTGTCCGAGGAGAGACTCGCTGCAGTGGAAGAAAGGATGAGCCTCCTCTATGACCTTATGAAGAAGCACGGCTGCGCCAACGTTACGGAGCTGATTGCGGCCAGGGAGAATTATGCTTCCACCCTCTTCGATCTGGATTCTCTTGAGTCCAGGCGCGATGAGATTGCTTCAGATCTTCAGAAGGCCAGGAAGGAATACGAGACCGTATCTTCAAGGCTTCACGAGAGCCGTACCGAGGCCTGCGGCATATTTGCCCTTACCGTGCGCGATTCCATCCGCTCCCTTGAACTGGAAAAGGCTGAGTTCGTAGTGGACATTGTTCCTTCGGAACCTGGAATCACGGGAACGGATGCCGTAAGATTCCTGTTTTCTTCAAACGGAACCGCACCTGTGGACATTGCCAAGTGCGCTTCCGGCGGTGAGATGTCACGCATTATGCTCTGCCTTAAGGCCATGATGGCAAGATACACCAAGATGCCTACTATGGTATTCGATGAGATTGATACCGGAGTATCGGGCAGCGTGGCTGACAAGATGGGTTCCATGATCTGCGATATGGGCAGGGACATGCAGGTGTTTGCCATCACTCATCTCCCTCAGGTGGCCGCCAAGGGGCAGGCTCACTATCTCGTTTCAAAGAGTGACGAGGGCGGCAGGACGGTTACAACAATAAAAAAACTCTCCCACGAAGAGAGAGTTTATGAGATTGCCAGAATGCTGAGCGGATCCACAGTCACGGAAGCCGCAGTTTCCAACGCAAAAAGTCTTATTGAACAAGTGTAACGGTGAAGTCAGGGTTGTAAACAGTCCTGCGTATTGCCGTGTTCTCCAGTCCGTAGCCTGATTCTTTTCTGTTGAAGAGGAAGTCAGACTGGAGCCCTTCGAGTTTTATCCCTTCAAGTTGGGAGTTCCAATTCCTGCCGTAGCGGCTTATCGTGCTAAGAAGGCTATAGGCCGTGTCATATCCCATAAAGGCGAAACTGTTTGGCTCCGTTTCGTACAGGGCCCTGTAGGCGAGGATGAATCTCTTTGTTCTCTCGCTATCGTAATTTACGGTATATGATGCACTTACGTGAAGA
This sequence comes from uncultured Bacteroidia bacterium, assembly GCA_902795785.1. Taxonomy (GTDB): domain Bacteria; phylum Bacteroidota; class Bacteroidia; order Bacteroidales; family UBA932; genus Cryptobacteroides. The sequence goes on from CADBMK010000002.1 coordinate 5,163, forward strand.
TTCAGCTTGTGCAGGTCTTCAATGTCCAGGTTTGGCGTAGAACGGATCTTTGCAACTGAATACAGGACTACGTCATATTTCTTGTGGGACATCAGAATAAGGTTGCGGACTGCATCGTTTACGAATACCGCGCTTTCTGCCGGGGCGATAATTACCCTGTTTGCGCCCCTGTCGGTCATCGTCTCGGTGAATGTGCCGGAGATTGTCCTGCCCTGCTTTACGTTATAACTTACGATGGAATACCTGAGGCCGGCTTTGTTCAGCGCCTGGGTGACCTTTGTCACTCCTTCCGTCTCCTCCGCCTGTTTCTCAACTACGAGGATAATCCTGTCATCGTGGCTGAGATCCTTCTTGATCCAGGAAACCATGTCCTCATACTGATAATCAGTTGCCGTAGGTGCCTGGAGAAGGTTTTCGTGTGATGCCAGAAGGCTGGCTGCCTTTGGTTCCAGAGGAGATACTATGGATGTCCTGGAAGGACACTTTGCCAGAACTCCTTCTATGTCGGTTTTAGAGATAGGTCCGATAACGATATCCTTGGTGTCCAGTCCTGACGGGATGGCGCCGCTGCTGATATCGAAGGTCTCGATTTCAGTGTTAATGCCTTCATCCTTGAGGTCTTTTGCCGCAAGGAGAACTCCTGAATAGAAGTCGGCGTTCATTGTGAAACGGTCCGAAGCGCCGTTAAGAGGCAGCAGGACGGCTGTCTGGATGGCCTTGCCGTGATGGAATACAGGCAGGGCGCTTTCTTCCTCCTGTGTCTGGACAGGATTCTCCTTGACAGGTTCAGCCTTCTCTTCCGCTATGATTACCGAAGAAGGAT
>CADBMK010000003.1 GCA_902795785.1 uncultured Bacteroidia bacterium
CCTTTGGCTCCGAAAGCCGGGACGTATCGTGGCGGGGCTCGTGGCCCTTTGTGCTGGCTATACGGCTCTTCTGTTGGGATTCGGCACCGACCCAGGCGCCTTCACGCTTGAGGGAAACATCGCCGGCAAACTTGACGTGGCTTTGTTCGGCGCTGACCACGTATATCACGGCTATGGCATTCCGTTCGATCCGGAAGGAATCCTCGGCTCGTTCCCTGCTGCGGGTAATGTACTTATAGGATATCTCATCGGTTCCCTGATCCTTTCGTCAAGCCGCCGCTATGCGGAAGATGCTGCCAGCGTGATGGATTCTCCTGTGGGCGTGGTGAGCAGGGTCTTTGTCAGCGGCGTGGTCTGCCTTGCGCTTGCAGAGATACTCAGCATCTGGATTCCGATAAGCAAGCCCCTCTGGTCTGCGTCCTACGTGTTCTATACTTGCGGATGGGCTATGGTTGTGCTCGGCTTCCTTGCGTTCTGCGTAGATGTCAAGGGCTGCGAAAAGCCGTTCTTCCCGTTCAAGGTTATGGGTATGAACGCCCTTGCCGCCTTTGTGCTCTCTGGATTGATTGCAAAGAGCTATCAGTTTGTGGGTTGGGTGCCTTCAAAGGTCTTCGGCGCAAACGAATACCTTTCACTTGCCCATTCACTTCTGTTTGCTACGGTAATCTTCCTTATCCTCTTCGGGCTGTATAAGAAGAAGGTATTCATCAAGCTGTAATATATATTTATATGTTTATATAATTATATATTTATATATGTATATAGGTCTGATTTCAGATACACACGGCGTATTCCCGGACGATGTTCGGGAATTCCTGTCTCCTGTAGACCAGATATGGCACGCCGGTGATTTCGGTACTCTGGATGTGGCCAGGGAGATTGCCGCGTTCAAACCACTCAAGGGAGTCTATGGAAATGTGGACGGTCAGGACATCAGGCTCGAGTTTCCGTTTTATCAGGCTTTTGTGGTGGAAGGCGTCAGGATTCTGATGACCCACGTGGGATTGAAGAAAGGCTCGTATTGGGCTTATACTCCCACTGTTCCAAAATATGAACCCGTTGTTGAGGATCTGATAGCCAAGTACAAGCCTGATATCTTCGTCTGCGGACATACTCATATCCCCCAGGTTTTCCCAGATAAAATGCATAATTTTTTATTCATGAATCCCGGAGCCTGTGGCTTCAACGGCCCTCGTGAGGTGCCCAGAATGGCACTAAGGTTTAAATTAGAGGGAGGGAAAATTTTGTCCGTTGAGAAGTGTTCTCTTCACAGGCCCTGAAAATGAGGTTGTTACGTTAATTAAATTTTTTTAAAAAAAATTTGATATTTCAATCAAATGGCTTACTTTTGCGGTTGCAAAATCGAGCATTTTGTTAACTAGTTAATTTTAATTTTTATTCACCATGAAAAAGGTATTTATGGCTTTCGCAGTAGCAGCAATGATGGTTGCTGTAGCTGCTTGCGGTAACAACGCTAACAAGGCTGCTGAGGCAGCTGAGGCTGCAGAGGCATGCGATTCACTCGCAGTTGCTGATTCTGCTGCTGCTGACACTGTAGCTGCTGCTGATTCAGTAGTTGCTGAGTAATTCAGCTGGAACAGTTGTTCCGCGCGTCTTTTAAAGACGCTTTAAAAGATTAGATATTGTCCCTTAGGAGCAATATCTTTTCTTTTTTTTATGCCGTTTCCTAACGGCATTTTTAGTAAATTAGCCGCCAATATGGCAACAGGTGTGAAATCTAAGTCGGTGTGGTTCTGCACGTCCTGCGGGAATGAGTATTCCAAGTGGATGGGCAGGTGTCCCGCTTGTGGAGAGTGGAATACCATAGTGGAGCAGACTGTTGCCACCGGTAAGGCTTCCGCCAGGCGTTCTTCCGCTGCCGGCCCGGCCGTTGAGAGGGTTCCAAAGCATCTTTCAGAGATCAATTCAGCCGCAGAGCACAGGATTTCCCTGAACAATCCAGAGGTGGACAGGCTTCTGGGTGGCGGTGTAGTGGAAGGTTCCCTTGTCCTGATCGGGGGTGAGCCCGGAATCGGAAAGTCAACCCTTTCCCTTCAGCTTCCCCTTCACTGTCCAAATCTCAAGACTCTCTATGTAACGGGAGAGGAAAGTGCCCGTCAGGTGAAAATGCGCGCCGACCGTCTTGGCGGCAGCGCCTCGGACTGCTATATTTTCAGCGAGACCCTGATGGAGAACATCATCCCAAAGGCGCGTGAACTGAATCCTGACTTCATGGTCATAGACTCGGTCCAGACCATGTACACTGAGACGGCCGACTCGGCGCCTGGATCCGTTACCCAGATTAGGGAAGTTGCCTCGATACTCCTGCATTTTGCAAAGGAAACAGGCATCCCCGTATTCCTTATCGGCCATATCACCAAGGACGGCTATATAGCCGGACCTAAGATTCTGGAGCATATCGTAGATGTGGTCCTTCAGTTTGAAGGAGAGACAAGGTCTGCGTACAGGATGCTCCGAAGCATAAAGAACCGTTTCGGCTCCACTTCCGAACTCGCAGTGTTCGAGATGACGAGTACCGGACTCAGGGACGTTGCCAATCCGTCTGAACTTCTTATGCCGATGCATGAGGAAGGCCTTAGTGGCACGGCCATATCCGTGATTCTTGACGGTACACGTCCGTTCCTCTTCGAGGTCCAGGCCCTTGTGAGTTCAGCCGCCTACGGTACTCCGCAGCGTTCTACCACAGGTTTTGACGTGCGCAGGCTCAATATGCTGCTTGCCGTCCTTGAAAAGAGGGCCGGCTTCAAACTCAGTCAGAAAGACGTATTTTTAAATATGGCCGGCGGCCTTCGCGTTACCGATCCGGCTTGCGACCTTGCAGTAGTGGTCGCTGTCCTATCCTCAAATATCGACTATTCCATCCCGTTCAATGTCTGCTTTGCGGCAGAGGTTGGACTCAGCGGAGAAATCCGCCCGGTTGGCCAGGTCGAAAGACGAATTGCCGAAGCTGCGAGGCTCGGCTTCAAAAAAGTTTACATTTCCTCATTCGGCGCTCCGGACGTTGCAGTAAAGGGAATTGAAATTGTAAAAGTGGCGGATATTCCGGCTCTTGTCCGTGCACTCTTCAGATAAACAGTAATGATACCAGAGAATTATCAGGATTTCGTTAAGGAAGTATCGGCCTTCCTTCCCAAAGACCGAATTTATGTTGATGAACTTCGCCGTTTTGCCTGGGGAACCGATGCAGGCTTCTACCGTATGGTTCCAAAGGTGGTTATCCGTTCTGACAGTGAGAAAGAAGTCAGTATGATAATGAAGGCGGCCACCGGACACAAACTCCCTGTCACCTTCCGCGCCGCGGGCACAAGCCTTTCTGGCCAGGCCGTCAGTGATTCGGTCCTGGTTGTTGCCGGCAAGCATTGGGAGAAGGCTTCCTTTGACACGAAAACATCGCGTGTAACCCTCCAGCCGGGTATCGTCGGCGCCAATGTCAATAAGTTCCTCAAGCCATACGGCCGTCTCTTCGGACCGGATCCGGCTTCAATCGGAAGCTGTATGGTGGGAGGTATCGTAATGAACAACGCATCCGGTATGAGTTGTGGCACCCACGCCAACAGTGACAGGATGATGACCTCGGCCCGCATCGTGTTTGCTGACGGAACCATTCTCGATACCGCCAGCCCTAAGAGCCGCGAGGAGTTTGCCGTGGTTCATCCTGAAATCATAGAGGGTATCACCAGGCTCCGTGACGAGATCCTTGCCGACAAGGCCCTCACCGACAGAATCAACTACAAGTATTCAATCAAGAACGTGACCGGACTGAACATCTTCCCGTTCGTCCGCTATTCTGATCCGTTCGATATCATAGCCCACCTTATGGTAGGCTCCGAAGGAACCCTTGCCTTCCTCAGCGAGGTCACAATGGATACCCTCCCTGTGGCTCCTTTCAAGGCCAGCGCAATGGTTTACTTCCCAACTATTACCGAGGCGGCTTCAGCCGTCCTGGCAATCAAGAAACTTAAGGTCTCAGCAGCCGAGCTTTTGGACAAGCGTTCGCTCACGTCTGTTAACGATCCGATGCTTGAAGCGGCAGGCAAGGCAGGAATCACTGACCTGACCTCCGTCCTCACAGAGACTCAGGCCGAGACCCAGGAGCAGCTTGACGCCCAGATTGCCGAGATTACGTCGGCCCTTGAGGCCTGCTCTCCTTTCCAGGGCGTGCATTTCACCCAGGTTCCGGAAGAATACGCAAATTTCTGGGCCATCAGGTCCGGCATCTTCCCAACTGTGGGAGGCCTCCGCAAGCAGGGAACCACCTGCCTTATCGAGGATATCGCCTTCCATATCGAGAACCTTCCTGAAGCCACTGCGGACCTGTCCAATCTTCTTGACCGTTTCGGATATGATGATTCCTGCATCTACGGTCATGCCCTCGAGGGTAACTTCCATTTCATCATCAACCAGGCCTTTGATTCCGAGAAGGAGGTGAAGCGTTATGAGAATATGATCAGGGACGTTGCCGAGATGGTTGTCACAAAATATGACGGTTCCCTTAAGGCTGAGCATGGAACAGGCCGTAACATGGCTCCTTTTGTGGAGTTCGAGTGGGGTAGCAAGGCTTTCGAGGTGATGAAGAAGGTCAAGGCCCTTTTCGATCCGGATTCCCTTCTCAACCCTGGCGTCATCTTTAACGACGACCCAGAGTGCTTCATCAAGAATTTCAAGGCTCTTCCTGTCCTCAAACCTGCACCTGGTGCGGACGAGGAGATGATTGCGGCCTATAAGAAGATAAACAAGTGTATCGAGTGCGGCTTCTGTGAGGTCAACTGTCTTACCTGCGGCTTTACCCTCAGTTCAAGGACCAGGGTGGCAGCCCAGCGTGAAATCACGAGGCTTGCGCTTACGGGAGAGGACCCTGAACTTCTTAATGAACTCAGGAAGCAGTATCTCTATCTGGGTAACCGCTCCTGCGCGGGAGACGGCCTTTGCTCGATGTCCTGCCCTATGGGAATCAGCGTGGCAGACCTTACGCATGAACTTCGCCGTGAGAATACCCTTCCGGGAACCCTCGGTTACAAGGTCGGAAATGCGGTGGCAAACAACTTCGCTGCCGTGAAGACCGGTGTCAGGGCAACGCTTCATCTTGCTAGCCTCGGTCAGAGCGTACTGGGAACCAAGGCTATGTCAGAGGTCTGCAAGGGCCTGCATACCGCCCTCGGAGTTCCTCTCTGGACTCCTTCAATGCCTAAGGCATACACAATCCCTAAGGACCTTGGCAGGAAGGAATCTCCTCTTAAGGTGGTTTACTTCCCAAGCTGTATGAACCAGATGATGGGTCTCCCGAAGAATTCACAGGAAAAGCATCCTCTTGCTGAAGAGATGGTTGCGCTTTTGAACAAGGCCGGGTATGAGGTAATCTTCCCTGAGAACAAGGAGAAACTCTGCTGCGGTACCATCTGGGAGAGTAAGGGTATGCCTGACATCGCAGACAGAAAGGTACGTGAACTTGAAGATGCTCTCTGGAAAGCCAGCGAGGAAGGCAGGTATCCGGTTCTCTGTGACCAGAGCCCTTGTCTGCACAGGATGCGTGCCAAGATAAGTAAGATGAAGCTCTATGAGCCTGCTGAATTTATATGGACCTTCCTGCGTGAACGTCTTGAATTCACAAGGACGTCGGAGCCGATAGCCATCCATACCACCTGTTCGACCCGTCTTATGAAACTGTCCGATACCCTGTACAACCTTGCATCGCTCTGCTCCGAGAACGTGATAGTACCGGAAGGAGTGGGCTGTTGCGGTTTTGCGGGAGACAAGGGTATGAGCAATCCTGAAATCAACGCCTACGCCCTGCGCAAATTACGCCCGCAGATTGAAGCGGCAGGTGTAAAGACAGGCTATTCCAACAGCCGTACCTGTGAGATAGGTCTTACCACCAATTCGGGTATCCCTTATCTCTCAATTGCATACCTTGTAAACGAGCACACAAAGGCAAAGGAATCTTAGTTTTCCTTTGCCAGAAGAGATACTATCCTGCCCATAAGGTCATAGACATTGACCTTTTCACCGGCAACGTTATTTGTAAGAAGCGAGAACACTATGGTGTTTTCGCTTTTTCCGTCAGTAGGAAGGATGTAACCGCTGAAGCAGCGTACGCCTCCCATTGAACCGGTCTTGAAATAACAGCGCTTCTTGACGCTCTCCGGCTCGGACTTCATCCTGTGGGTGAGCGTTCCTCTTCCCGGGCCTGGCAGGGACTCGCAGTACGTGTCGAATACATCGCTGCGGAACATCATCGTAAGGAAACGGACGAAGAAATCAGGGGAGATGTAGTTGTGTCTGCTGAGTCCGCTGCCGTCATCCGTGTTGATGCCGTAGGATGTGTCCACTCCAAGGCTCTCAAGATGCATTTTTATGGCTTCCGGTGCGATGCCGTAGGAGCAGCTGTTGTACATCGACATACTGAGCTGCTTGAAAAGGGTCTCGGCGTAGAAGTTGTCGCTTCTGTGGTTGCAGATCTTTACAATGTCCTTGATCTCAGGAGAATAGGTCTCTCCGATTATTACCAGGCTGCTGCTGTCCGCCTTGGCGTCTGAGGAGTCACCGGCTTCGTCCTTTACGGCTATGCCGTTGTCCTTGAGGTATTCTGTGAAGTAGTAGGCGCAGGTGAGTGCTCCATAGCGGTTGCTGCAGGCAATCTTCCTGGTTTTTGAATCTACTCCTAGTGTGCCTGTCATAAGGGCGTCGTTGGAGAGGGGACTGTTGTAGTAAACCAGATTGTTGCCGCTGCCGGCCGCCCCTGTCCTGCTTATATTCTTAAGGTTGAGCCATGGCGTCTTAGGATAGAGCGGAATCACGTTAACCTTGTCCAGAGGCTTTGCGCCCGGGACCACCCTGAAATCCTGGATGTTCTCGTAGAAGCAAAGGCCGTCTCCGGATGCTCCGTAGTCATAGCCCAGGTCGTCATACTCCCAGGAACCCATATCCACTCCGTCAAAATACCTTCCGTCTCCAATAACCCTTCCGTCAATCTTGCGGATTCCGGCTTCCCTGATGAAGGCTGCCCACTTTGCAAACAGTTCGTTTACAGGCGTAGCTATTGAATCCGAAGACGCAATTGTTGGATCTCCTCCTCCTATGATATAGAGGTCTCCTTTAAGGACTCCGTTCTGAATCTTGCCGTCATAGCCCAGATGGGTAGTGAAGCGGTGGTGCTCCCCAAGTTTCTGGAGTGCCAGTCCTGTGGTGATGAGCTTGTTGTTGGATGCAGGAGTCATCTTCTTCTGGCTGTACAGGTTGGCAAGGGTGTCTCCGTTCTGCTTTACGGCAAGGATGCCCCAGATAGCATCTCCAAGAGGGCTTTCTCTGTCAAGCTTTTCGACGTAACGCTGCGCGTCGGTGTTCTGCCCGAACGATGCCGTGAATGCAAGGGCTGCAAGTAGGGTTAGAAGGAGTTTCTTTGTCATTTTCTATGCGGTTTGTCTTATTACAAATATAGTGCATCTGGCAGAAAATGAGTAAATTTGAAAATCTTAAACATTAATTATTTATATGGAAAAATTACTTGACAGATTCCTCAGATATGTTTCGGTTGACACCCAGTCAAATGAGGAATCAGAAAGCCAGCCAAGCACATCCAAGCAGCTCAACCTTCTGGGTATGCTCCGTGACGAGCTTCAGGCCCTCGGCGTTGAGGCTTCTCTCGACGAATATGGATATGTTATGGGCAGGATTCCTGCCAATACAGATAAGAAGGCCCCTAAGATTGGTTTCATCGCCCACGTAGATACTGCGCCGGACGCATCCGGAAAGGATGTCAAACCGCAGATTATTGAGAATTACGATGGAACTGACATTGCCCTTAAGGGCGTGGATGGACTTTTCCTTAAGCCTTCTGAGTTCCCGGAGATGCTTGCCCACAAGGGTAAGACCCTTATTACCACCGATGGAACAACCCTCCTGGGCGCTGACGACAAGGCTGGTGTAGCGGAGATAATGAACGCCGTGCAGTATATCGTGGAGCATCCTGAATTCAAGCACGGAGAAATCCGCATCGGCTTTACTCCTGACGAGGAAATCGGAAGGGGAGTGGTGAAGTTTGACGTTAAGAAGTTTGACGCTGACTATGCCTATACAATGGACGGCGGAGACCTCGGAGAACTTGAGTTTGAGAATTTCAACGCTGCCAAGGCCGTAATTAAGGTCCAGGGCAGGAACGTTCACCCGGGCTATGCAAAGGGAAAGATGAAGAACGCCATCCTCGTGGGACAGGAGTTTGCCAGCCTTCTCCCTGTGGAGCAGAGACCTGAGTTTACGGAAGGTTATGAAGGGTTTTTCCACATCGTCGGATTCAGCGGTTCAGTTGAGGAGGCATCTCTCACCTATATCATTCGTGACCACGATATGGCCAAGTTCGAGGCAAGGAAGAAGACCGTAATGGAAACTGCCGACTTTATCAATAAGAAATATGGAGATGGAACGGTAGAAGCCGTGGTTACCGACCAGTATTACAATATGCGCAAGGAGGTGGAACCTTATTACTTCATCGTAGAGAAGGCCATAAAGGCTATGGAGATGGAGGGAATCAAGCCTAAGGTACAGCCGATACGCGGAGGTACGGACGGTGCCAACCTCAGCTTCAGGGGACTTCCTTGCCCTAATATTTTTGCAGGTGGACTGAACTTCCACGGAAAGATGGAATTCGTTCCTCTTGAGAATATGGAGGCTGCCTCAAAGGTTATCCTGAATATTATTTCTCTGTATCAGGAGTAACCTCTGGTTTTTCTTCAACAGGATTCTGGCTCGCTTTGATTCTTTCATAGCGGGCCTTATATTTTTGGAACATCCTGTCGTCCTCGTTCTTGGCCTGATCCAGTTTCTTCAGCATCTTGAGGGTGCGCTTGCGGGCCTTGGCCTTTTTCTTCTCTTCCTTTGCTGCGGCTTTCTCTGCGTCCCTGCGGTCAAGCTCAGCCCAGCGCGCCTCCTTGGCTGCAAGCCTTTCCTTGCGCTTCTGCTCTTTGGCCGCCTTCTTGAGCGCCTTAGGGTCAGGTGTGACTACGGTATCCTTGACGGCGGTTGCAACAGTGTCTACGGCTGCGGTGATGGCAGTGGTATCGACTCTGACTGTAGTATCCTTGCTGACTGGAATTGCTACCACTGTATCCACTACTGCCTTGACCGTGTCTACGGTGTGCTTGATTGCAGTATCTTTTGGAGCCCTCTTGATCTTAGGATGGGCCAGGCCTTCCCTGATCTCTTTCATGTAGCCCGGGAAGTAAATCTCGGTTTCCTGGAAGACAGGCTGGGTGATTCTTTCGTATGTAAGCCTGTTAGAAGGCTTGAGTTCCTGGGTGGAGATTGCGTACCTGTCCTCAGGCTTCTTTTCGATGTCCCATCTGAAGCCTTTGAGTTCCCTTTCAGGCTTTGGCAACTGGACCACAGGGTAGGCGTCGTTCTTGATGGCTTCGAAGTAAACGATGCCGTCTATTTCACCGTTCTTGAGGGTGGCCGACATCATCTTGCTCTCGAATTTGTCCACGGTGGCAAGGGCTTCCTTCTCCTTGAGGTAGAACAGACCGTTGGCCGTTCCCAGGGCGTCGAACCTTGCAAGAGTTCCGGTGGTGTCGAAGTATGCCACCATTTCCGCACCCTTGATCTGGTCGAAATGCAGGGAGTCTTCCTGTACTGAGATGAAGGCGTCCGACATCAGAAC
>CADBMK010000004.1 GCA_902795785.1 uncultured Bacteroidia bacterium
CGGAGAGTGAGGGATTCGAACCCCCGAACCCGTTAAGGTCAACAGTTTTCAAGACTGCCGCCATCAACCACTCGGCCAACTCTCCAATGTTTTGGGATTGCAAAGATAGGCATTTCTACGCCTTTTGCAAAAAAAATCAAAGATTTTGTTAGCTCTTACTTCTCTTTTTCTTCAGACGCAAAGAACTTGTACTGGAACAGAACAAGATAGAAAGCACCCACTGTCACGCAGCTGTCCGCGAAGTTGAACACCGGCGAGAAGAAAAGCACCCTGCCGTCGGAGGCGTGAATGAGCGGGAAGTAAAACATATCCACCACCTTACCGAACATAAGAGGTGCATAGTCGAAAATAAGACCGTAGAAAAGGCAATCCACAATATTGCCCAAGGCTCCGGCCGTAATAAGGGTAAGCCCCACAAGAACACCTGTAGGAGCCTTTCTGATATTAAGCCTGTGAATCCAGACGCAGAGGGCGCCAAAAAGGCAGACCCTGAAGAACGAGAGCAGGAACTTGCCTACTACGCCGCCGAAGGCCATACCGAAGGCCATACCCTTGTTCTCCACGAAGAGAATCTGGAACCAGTCCCCAATAACTGAGAAATGTTCGCCGAGAGACATATTTGTCTTCACGGCGAACTTTATAATCTGATCAATGAGTACCAGGACAACTCCCAGTATCAACAATGCTTTTCCTCTGGAAATCTTCATCTATCTTAATTCTTGCCTGTCTTGGCAAGCATTTCCTTGGCCTCAACTGTGAGAGTTGCGTGCGGTACGAGTTTAAGACGCTCCTTAGGTATAAGCTTTCCTGTTACACGGCATATACCATAGGTCTTATTCTCGATGCGCTGGAGAGCACCCTCAAGATTCTGGATGAACTTATATTGACGCTGGGCAAGCTGGCTTGCCTCTTCCTTTGTCATCTGATAAGATCCGTCGTCCTCCACAGTCTTGAAAGCTGGCGTCGTGTCCTCGATGTCATTAGAACCATTGTGCATGACTACCTTACGGAGAGTATTGTACTCGGCCTTTGCCGCCTCAAGCTTCTCCTCGATAATCGTCTTGAATTCGGCGAGTTCCGCATCACTATAGCGGGTCTTCTCTGTTTTAATCTCGTCAGCCATAATAGAATGTATTAAGTGTAATGAATATTTCTTGTAGTTGGCAATTTCAAGATACGAATAATTCTAAATCTTTGCAACAGAAATCATAATAGATTTATCGCTCCAATCAACTTCTGCGGCATTTTCAGCCTTATCAAGAGGAAGAAGTTCAACGCTCTTGGCAAGTGTCTGGTTGGCAACGTACTCCTTGAAATCTGAAAGTGAGGATTCAATCTCCGAATAGTTCTCGCCGTCGGCAAATACCTTAACGGCAATCCTGTCGGTAACTTCGAAATCAGCCGCCTTACGAAGGTTCTGAATACGGTTCACAAGCTCGCGGGCCGTACCTTCCCTGCGAAGATCGTCAGTAATCTCAATGTCAAGGGCCACTGTGAGAGGGCCGTCAGAAGCGACGAGCCATCCCGGCATATCCTCTGAAGAGATTTCGTAGTCACCCGGATTGAGAACAACCTCACCGCCCTCGAGGGCAAGCTTGTAAGCCTCAGCAGCCGCCTCGGCAGCCTGAATCTCAGATATTGTCTTCTGGTCGAATGCACCGAATGCTGCGGCAATCTCCTTCATCCTCTTACCATAGGTCTTTCCAAGCGTCTTGAAGTTAGGCTTGATCTTCTTTGTAATGATGCCTGTGGTATCTGAAAGAAGCTGAGCGTCCTTGACGTTAACCTCCGTGAGGACAATTGACATAACCTTTTCAAGCTGTTCCCTGACCTTGTCGCTGGTCACAGGGATGACAAGCTTGGAAAGAGGCTTGCGGACATTGATACCCACCTTCTTTCTGAGGGCAAGGACAAGTGATGAAGAACGCTGCGCAAGCACCATTCTTTCCTCGAGGTCCTTGTCGATGAGTTCTTCCCTGCACTCCGGCATAGCCTCGTAATGAACTGACTCCTTTCCTGGAACGAGGTCGAGGAAGAGGCGGTCCATATAGAACGGAGCGATAGGAGCCGCAAGAAGGGCGATGTCCTTGAGAATCTCATAAAGGGTCTGGTATGCGCTGAGTTTGTCCTCGCCGCAACCTGCGCCCCAGAGGCGCTTCTTGTTGAGACGGAGATACCAGTTACTGAGTTCGTCGCCTACGAAATCCTGGATGAGACGGCCTGCGGTGGTCACGTCGTAATCCTCGTAAGCGGCTACGGTCTCCTTGATGAGAGTATTGAGTTTTGAAATAATCCACTTGTCGAATTCCGGACGGTTCTCATAAGGAACCAGAGGAGCCTCCGGGTCGAACTTGTCGATGTTCGCGTAAACCGAGAAGAGGGAGTAGCTGTTGTAGAGGGTGCCGAAGAACTTCTTGCGCACCTCGTCAACACCGCTCTCGTCATAACGGAGGTTATCCCAAGGCTGAGAGTTGGTAAGCATGTACCAACGTACAGGATCCGGGCCGAATTTATCAAGCTGTCCGAACGGATCCACCGCATTGCCAAGACGCTTACTCATCTTGTTACCGTCCTTGTCGAGGACAAGTCCGTTGGAGATGACGCGCTTGTAAGCAGGGGTTCCGCTGATCATGGTATGGATTGCGTGGAGGGTATAGAACCATCCGCGTGTCTGGTCCACACCTTCGGCGATGAAGTCAGCCGTGCAGCCGAACTTCTCGCTTGAGAGGTTGCGAAGGCCTTCCTGAGCGTAAGGCATGGCTCCTGAATCGAACCATACGTCGATAAGGTCGGTCTCGCGGATCATCTTCCTGCCGCTGTCTGATACGAGGAAGATATTGTCCACGTATGGGCGGTGAAGATCAATCTTATTGTAGTTGTCCAAAGACATGTCTTCAGTATCGAAGCCCTTGTCCCTGAACGGATTTGATGTCATGAAGCCGGCAGCCACAGCCTTGTCGATCTCCGCATAGAGTTCCTTGATGCTGCCGATGCACTTTTCTTCCTTGCCGTCCTCGGTGCGCCAGATTGGAAGAGGCGTTCCCCAGTAGCGGCTACGGCTGAGGTTCCAGTCCTGGATATTCTCAAGCCACTTTCCGAAACGTCCGGTACCCGTAGCCTCCGGCTTCCAGGTAATGGTGTCGTTGAGCTTCATCATCTGCTCACGGACTGCGCTGGCCTTGATAAACCAGCTGTCCAGAGGATAATAAAGCACAGGCTTGTCCGTACGCCAGCAGTGAGGATAGTTGTGCACGTGCTTTTCTACCCTGAAAGCCTTACCCTCGTGCTTAAGCATAACGGTAAGGTCAATGTCGAGGGTTGCGTCGTCAGGTCCGAGGTTAGGGTCATAGGCGTTCTTCACGAAACGTCCGGCCCACTCGGCGTAAGAATCCACCTTGACGCACTTCTTCTTGTAGTCCTCACTCATATCCTCGAGGCGGAAGAAACGGCCCTGCTTGTCAACCTGGGCATAAATGTCGTCGTTGACATCCTTTACCCAGATGCCAGGGACGCCGGCAGCCTTTGCCACCTTGGCGTCGTCCGCACCGAATGTAGGAGCGATATGTACGATACCGGTACCGTCCTCTGTAGTGACATAGTCACCCGGGATGACACGGAAAGCGTCACCCTCTTCAGGAGAGAACCAGTCGATAAGCTGTTTGTAGCGGATACCAACGAGGTCGCGGCCCTTGTACTCGCCGTCAAGAACCTCAAATGGGACCTTGCCGTTGAACCAGACATTAAGGAGAGCCTTGGCAACGACGTAGATTGCTTCCGCTCCGGTATAAGGGTTGGCAGACTTGACACGGACATAGTCAATGCCAGGGCCTACGCAGAGAGCGGTATTTGAAGGAAGTGTCCAAGGTGTGGTAGTCCACGCAAGGAAGTAAACAGGAGTCTCACCCTCAAAGAGCTTCTCGCTCTCGGCGTTGCGCACAACCTCAAACTGACACGCAGCCGTTGTGTCCTTGACATCACGGTAGCAGCCAGGCTGGTTGAGCTCGTGGGAGCTGAGGCCAGTACCGGCAGCCGGAGAGTATGGCTGGATGGTGAATCCCTTGTAAAGAAGGCCCTTGTCGTAAATCTTCTTGAGAAGGTACCACAGAGTCTCGATATAACGGTTATCGTAGGTAATGTACGGATCCTTCATATCCACCCAGTATCCTACGCGGTTGGTAAGGGTCTCCCACTCGCGGGTGTACTTCATGACCTCCTTGCGGCAGGCTGCGTTGTACTCCTCCACGGAAATCTTCTTACCGATATCCTCCTTGGTGATTCCAAGATGCTTCTCCACACCAAGTTCTACAGGAAGGCCGTGGGTATCCCATCCGGCGCGTCTGTGTACCAGATAACCGCACTGCGTCTTGTAACGGCAGATTGAGTCCTTGATTGAACGGGCCATAACGTGGTGGATACCAGGCATACCGTTTGCTGAAGGCGGTCCTTCAAAGAAAATGAATTCCGGAGCGCCCTCCCTGTATTCAAGTGACTTCTCAAATGCGTGATTTTTCTGCCACCTGTCAAGTACTTCCTTACCGACAGCGACAAGATCAAGTCCGTTATACTCTTTAAATGTCATATTTTTTGTATACTTTTGCGTGCTCAAACGTTGATGGAAAACAACCCTCAACGAATTTGCAAAGGTAATTAATTTAGCCTTTTATACAAAATGAACTTATTTGATATAGTAATCACCCTGTGTCTGATAGCAGCCGGAATCAAAGGCTTCTTCAACGGGTTCATACACCAGGCATCCAGCTTCATTTCAATGATACTTGGAATCTGGGTTGCTTATACTTTTTGCGGAAAGGTTTCATCCTTCCTGCTGCAGTACTTTGAAATCAGCAGGGCGGTCCTTTGCGTCGTAGCCTTCGCCTTCCTTTTCATTGCCGTATCCTTGACAGTGGCCCTCATAGGAAAGGGGCTCAACAAACTGATACGCCTTGCAATGATGGGCTGGCTCGACCGCTTTCTCGGACTTATCACAGGCGTGGTTGAAGCGATGCTGGTCATTCTTGTACTCGTCATCGTTTTCAGCACACTTGCAGACGTCCTGAAATACCACGAACCCCTGTACCTGAGGAAATCACTCCTCTACGATGACCTCAAGTCACTGGCGTTCACGGTGTTCCCTTATTTCAAAGACTTAATATTCCATTAGTGATGAATCGTATAATACTTCTTGAAACCTCTGTGTCGCTGTGCAGTGCAGCGCTCGCGGAAGACGGAAAATTAGTGGCATATAAAGAATGTCCGGAGCCAAGGGCCCATGCCTCGCAGGCCGCCCCTCTCGTAAAGGCACTCCTGGACGAAAGAGGTCTCAAAGTCAAGGACTGCGATGCAGTCTGCCTCAGCAAAGACCCCGGTTCATATACAAGTATCAGGGTGGGTTCCTCCACCGCAAAGGGACTGTGCTTCGGTTCCAACCTCAAGCTGCTTGCGGCAGGGACGCTTGACATCCTTGTCAGTCAGGCCATCGACGAGGGTCTGGTGGACGCCGACACAAAGTTCATCGTCCCTATGATAGACGCCCGCAGGATGGAGGTCTATTCAGCAGTATTCACTCCTCAGGGCAAGCAGGTTACAGAAACCGCCCCTGTCATCGTAAATGAGGAGAGTTTCAGTGCCCAGCTCGAAGAGGGAAAGGTCCTCTTCATCGGGGACGGAGCCGGCAAATGCGAGGGCGTAATCAAAAGCGCCAACGCCAGATTCATCCAGACAGAGCCTAAGGCATCGGGCATGCTCCGCCCCGCGCTCGAGGCCTGGAATGAAAAAAGGTTCGA
>CADBMK010000005.1 GCA_902795785.1 uncultured Bacteroidia bacterium
GGCGTAAAGTCCGACACCATCGAGCGTATCGAGATGCTTGCTGCGGCAGGCGCTGACGCCGTGGTTATCGACACTGCCCACGGACACTCACAGGGTGTGCTCGAGGTAATCGCAAAGACCTGCAAAGTATTCAAGAACAAGGACATTCAGATCGTAGCAGGTAACGTTGCAACCGCTGAAGGAGCCAAGGCTCTTGCAGACGCAGGCGTGGATGCCGTCAAGGTGGGTATCGGACCTGGTTCAATCTGTACGACACGTATCATCGCCGGTGTGGGTATGCCTCAGCTCACCGCAGTCATGATGGCATCTCAGGCACTCAAGGGAACAGGCGTTCCTGTTATCGCTGACGGTGGTATCCGTTACTCAGGCGATATCGTCAAGGCCCTCGCAGGCGGTGCATCAACCGTTATGGCCGGCTCACTCTTCGCCGGAACCGAGGAGTCTCCGGGAGAGACAATCATCCTCAACGGACGTAAGTTCAAGTCATACCGCGGAATGGGTTCACTTGAGGCCATGGAGCACGGTTCAAAGGACAGATACTTCCAGGATATGGAAGAGGATATCAAGAAACTCGTTCCGGAAGGCATCGTAGCACAGGTTCCTTACAAGGGAACAGTAAGCGAGGTGGTTTACCAGCTTGTCGGCGGTCTCCGCTCAGGTATGGGATACTGCGGAGCCAAGAACATCGAGGCGCTCAGAAAGGCACAGTTTGTGAAGATTACAAATGCAGGCTTCCTTGAAAGCCATCCTCACGACGTGACCATCACCAAAGAGGCACCTAACTACTCAAGATAATATCTGTGAAAGGAAGATTCCATCACATATTCATAGCTTTACTGTTTATAGCCTTGCCGTCATGCAAGGCTATAGACGGTTTTATACACGACTTCATTCACGACGACGAAATCGTGGCAAAGGCAGGCATCTACGAGCTTTACGTGTCTGACGTGACAAGCCAGATTCCGCACGGACTCTCGCCGGAAGACAGCCTCGCAATGGCCAATCAGATCATCACGGCGTGGGCGGAGGACAAGGTCCTGCTGGACATGGCGGACCACAAGCTCTCCAAGAAGGAGAAGGACGTAACCAAGGAGCTGACTGAATACAAGGAATCCCTTTTGAAATATCGCTACGAGCAGCGATACATAAATGAAAGGCTTGACACCGTAGTAACGGCGGACCAGGTCAACAAATACTATCAGGAACATAAGAAAAAGTTCATCCTGGACGCCCCTATCGCCAAGATCAGCTTCAAGGGCGGAGAGCCTAAATGGATTGAAACCAGCCTGATGGAAGAGCTCAAAACTGAAAACGCAGACGACAAGAAAGCCATCAAAGTCATTTCTCAGATGGAAAAAGGCGAGGTCGGACCTGTGGAGTATTTCAACGAGTTAATACGAGACATCATAGTCAGCGGAAGAAAAAGAGCGTTGTCAGACACTTTGGAACAGGAGTTGTTAGACAATGCGAGGGCCAAGGGCCTGCTCAAGATTTATTCTGCTAAACAAGACAAATAAACAGCGATGCGTAACATTCTCAAGACAGTGGCGGTAGCGGCGCTTGCACTTGCAGGCTTCTCTGCTTCAGCACAGAAATACAATGTCGTCGATAAAACCATAGCAATCGTCGGCGGAGAGTCAATCCTTATCTCTGATATCGAGAACGAAGTTCAGAGGCTCCGCGCCTCAGGACAGAGCGCCGACCAGAAGATCCGTTGTGAGATTCTCGAACAGGCGCTTACCACAAAGCTTTTCCTTATGCAGGCCAGGGTCGACTCACTCACCGTCAATTCCGACAACGTGAACAACCAGGTCAACCAGCAGATTGACCAGTACCTGTCATACCTCGGAGGCCAGGAGAAGCTTGAGGAGTATTTCGGAAAGCCGATGTACAAGATCCGCCAGGATCTCCACAAGCAGATGGAAGACGCCAACCTCACCCAGCAGGAGCAGGGCACCATCGCTGACGGCATAGCCGAAGTGACTCCTGTTGATGTCAGGGAGTACCTTGACACCGTGAGCGCGGACAACCTCCCGATGGTTCCTATCAAGTACCAGCTCAGCCAGATTGCAATCTATCCTGACCGCGAAGCAGCAAACACTGCCGTAAAGGAGCGTCTGCTTTCACTTCGCGAGAGAATCATAAACGGTGACAAATTCTCAACCCTCGCCCGCCTCTACTCTGAGGACCCGGGTTCAGCAATGAGGGGAGGAGAACTCGGAATGGCTTCCAAGAGCATGTTCTGGGGCTCGTTCTCAGATGCGGCCATGAGCCTCAAGCCGGGCATCATTTCCCAGATTGTGGAGACTCCGGACGGATTCCACCTCATTGAAGTGCTTGAGAAGAAGGGCGACATGTTCAACGCCCGTCACATCCTCATGAAGCCAAAGTACACGAGCGAAGACCGTGAGAAGGCATTCAAGACACTCGACTCGCTCAAGACCGAGATCAACAACAAAGCCGTGACATTCAAGCTTGCAGCCAACTTCTACTCACAGGACCCTGCAACCAGGACCAACGGCGGACAGATGGCAGACCTCAACACGGGATCCTCATACTTTGAGATTGACCAGTTGAAGCCGGAAGACTACAACGCCATCAAGAACCTCAAGGAAGGCGAGATCTCAGAACCTTTCGAATCAAAGGACAACACCGGACGCGGTGAGAACGACCGCAACTCAGGTAACGTCGTTTACAAGATCATCAAGGTGGACAAGATTCTTCCTGCACATGCGGCAACCTACGAGAACGACTTCTCGCAGGTTCAGAGCGAGGTTAAGCAAAAGAGACAGATGAAGGCCATCAACGACTTCATTAACGAAAAGATCAAGACAACATACATTATCATCGACCCTATGTACAAGGATTGCGCATTCGACCACGAGGGTTGGGATAAGAAGTTTCGTCAGTAATAGATGATTTCCCCTAAAAGATTCTTTATCATTCTCACTTGCCTTCTGCTTACGTCCCTGACGCTTTCAGCCCAGAGAACGGAGCAGAAGGACAGTCTTGTACGCCTTATGAGCGCACAGTCCGGACATCTCAAGCAGAAGAACGGTATTGATTACAGGGAAATTATCGGACCCGCAAGATTCCTTCACAACGATACATACCTGATCTGCGACACTGCCCTCTGGAATGTCAACATGAACGTCATCAACTGCTGGGGGCACGTCAAGATCATTCAGGAGCAGACCGTCCTGAGCGGCGAGAAGCTCGACTACTTTGCAGACGACAATCTGGCAAAGATGTACGGAGGAACGGTCCAGTTGGAGGACAAAGACCGCAACATCCTCAGGACCAAGCAGCTGGACTACAACACACGGGACAGCATCGCCATATTTGAAAACGGCGGATCGATGCGTACCAAGGACGGTCAGATCATAGAGAGCCACAAGGGAACCTACGATTCCAAGGCAAGGCTCTTCACATTCACCACCGACGTCAACATGTACTCGGACACCACCTTCATCAAGACCAGTGTCCTGAGATACGACACGGAGAAGAACTTCGCAACCTTCGGCCTGGGCACACACGCCTGGAACAAGCAGTACATGCTCTCTTCTAACGACGGATGGTTCAACAGGCTCACCGACACGTTCTTCTTCTGCGACAAGGCCCATCTTATGTCCGACACCCAGGAAGGCTGGTCGGACTCCCTCTACTATCACAGGCCTACTAAAGACCTGGAGATGTACGGAAACATCCAGATGGACGACACCACCAGAAACGTCACTTTCCTTGCAGGAAAACTCACATACAGGGACTCCACTTCCGTTATGGAGATGTTCCGCAATCCGGCCATAAGGATTATCCAGAAGACCGAAGCCAAGGCGGACACCGTCTGGTACGGAGGAGACACCCTCAGGTATCAGACCGTAAAGATGTGTGACATCCCAAAGGAGGCTATTGACTTATCGGCGTCCCGTCTTTCAGACCTGGAAACGGATGCCGTAGGAGAGTACAGGAAGAAGGCCAACGAAGCAAACGAGAAAAAGCGCAAGGAAGCCATTGAAGCCAAGATGAGGGATGAAGGCAGGCCGGTGGACAAGAAATCGCCGACTCCAGGTCCTGTTACGCCTGCGGCAGATACCATACCTACGCCAATAGACACCCTTCCTGTGCCTAAAGACACTCTCACTGCACTCAAGGATACAATTGCCGTCCAGCCGGACACCACCAAGATGGGATTCCTCTGGGGAAAGAGCAACGTCCGGGTTTACAGAAAGGATATGCAGGCCCTCTGCGGCCTTATGGAATATAACGACCTGGATTCTCTGGTCAGGATGTACAACGACCCTATCGTCTGGAACTCGCCAAACAGGCAGTACAC
>CADBMK010000006.1 GCA_902795785.1 uncultured Bacteroidia bacterium
AGGACTAGTCCATCTGGCAAGCCAGTTGAAGTACTCGCGGTGCCAGTAGAGCGCATTCTGCGGCTGGAGAATCCAGTGACATTCCTCCGGGAATACAATCAGTTTTGAAGGAACACCCATCATCTGGGCGCAGTTGAATGCGGCCATTCCCTGGTCGTAAGGAATGCGGAAGTCCATGCCTCCGTGAATGCAGAGGATTGGAGTATGCCATTTGGTTACGTTTGCGGATGGTGAGTTGGCGTAATGGCGCTGAGACTTGAAAGTCGTGCTCCATGGTGAGCCGGCCTGCTGGATGCCTCCGTAGGTGATTCCGTCTCCGCGTGGTCCGGTTTCTCCCGGAGTGTAGGCATATTCTGTGAGTCCGCCGTTGTCCCAGTTGCAGAACCACATTTCCTCGGTTTCATAATACATGTATCTCTCGTCGAAGATTCCTGCGTGAGCGATGAAGCAGTCGTAAAGGTCCTCGTGTACTCCTGCAAGGAAGTAAACGGAGTATCCGCCGTACGATGCGCCGCAGGCTGCGAGTTTGCCGACATATGGCTCAGCCTTGATTTCACGTCCGCAGGCGAGGTAGTCCTGAATGTTGAGTCCGCTGTAGTCTCCGCTGATCTGTTCTGTCCATTCCTGTCCAAACGCCGTGGTACCGCGCCTGTTAGGCATGGCCACGATATATCCCTGCTGGCTCATAAGACGGTAGTTCCAGCGGTATGACCAGTCCTGGCTGAGGGTGCCCTGAGGGCCTCCGAGGCAGATTTCAATTGCAGGATATACCTTGGTCGAATCAAATTTAGGAGGATACATCACCCAGGTGAGCATATCCTTTCCGTCAACTGTCTTGATGAACCTCTTTTCCACCTCAGGTTGGTCAAGCTGGCAGAGGATATGTTCGTTTTCCTTTGTTACTGGGCTGATGACGGTGCTGTCCTGGCCGATCTTTACGCTGACAACTTCGGTAGGGAAGAGCAGGCTGCTGTAGGTCGCAATAAGGTTGGTCTGTCCCTCACTGGTCTGGGAAACTGCGAACGGTGAGCCGAAGTCGAACCACTGGTTCTCGTCGGTGAGGCGGGAAATCTCCCAGCCGCCATCTGATTCCTCGGCCTTGTAGATTGCCTGAAGTCCTTCTGCGAGGGCGTTGAAGTAGATTGATCCCCTGTTCCAGAAAAGACCTGCCGCATTGTATTTGAAGTCGTGTGTCACCTCAGCGGCGTCTGTAGCCGCGCCGTCGGCGAAGTCGGCCACGAAAATGCGTACTTTGTCGGCCTCGTAACCGTCACGCGCCATGCTCAGCCAGGCAATCTTGTCGCCTTCTGGGCTGAATACCGGGTCTGTGTCGTATCCGCCTCCGTTTGTAATCTTATATATGGTCTTGCCGCTCTCCACGTCATAGACATAGATTTCGGTGTTGGTTGAGAATGCGTACTGCTTGCCCGAAAGCTTCTTGCAGCTGTAGGCTATGTATTTGCCGTCCGGGCTCCAGCTGAGTTGCTCAAGGCCTGAGAACGGAGCAAGAGGAAGCTCAAATACTTCAGTTTCACCTTCGAGGATGTTCCTGCCTTCCTTGATCGAGCCGGCCTTTGTGGTGAATGCGGCTACATAGGTCTGAGGAATCTCGGTTACCCAATTGTCCCAGTGACGGTACATAAGGTCCTCGGTGGCATAGGCCTGGGCCTTGTCGAGAGCCGGGTCTGAGTCCTTAGGGGTGCCCAGTTTTGGATTCTTGACAGTTGAACTGATAAGGATGCTCTTCTGGTCCGGGCTGAGCGAGAACTCGCTTACGCCTGAAGGGAAATCTGAAATCTTTACGGCCTTGCCGAGTTTTCCAGCCTTGTATGGGGCTTTCCAGATCTGGCCTTCCTTAATGAAATAGATGGCCTTGCCGTCAAGGCTCCAGCGGGCGTTGCTGATGCTTTTGCCGCTGAATGTCAGTTGGGTTTTCTCTCCTCCTTCGGCAGGGGTGACGAAGAGGTTGCGGCAACTTCTGTTGGAAGCGAGGTCAATATAGCTCACACCGTAAAGGACGGTTGAGCTGTCTGGTGAAATCTGAGGGTCGGAAAGCCGCCCGAATGCGAGAAGCGCCTCAGGGGTCATCTTCCCGTCTTCAATCCTGATGTCGGATTCTCCGATGTAACCTTCTTCCGGTTTGTTGCTGCAGTTCATAAGTGTTGTGATTGCGGCAGCCATTGCGGCTGTCCTTACTAATGACTTTAACATATTTTATTATATAGGTTATTTGCTTTTTCCAGTCTTTCCCTGACTGCCTGGCGTACCTGCGCCGGTTCCAGAACCTCCACGCTCTCGCATCTTCGGCAGAATTCCATATAGAGGTTCTTGTCCGGGATTACCCTGATTGCAAAGACAGTGTGGTCAGCATCTTCCGAAATCACGCTCTGTGTATGATGGATTGGAAGGTCCTTCAGGTAACTGGCCTCGATTTTGTCCGCGCGGAATTTTACAAGCACGGGCTCGGCGGAAGGGAAGTAGATTCCGAAACTGTAGTCGAAGAGCCTGTCCACGTCGAAGTCCTTTGGCATCTTGAACGTCTCTCCGGTGAGTTCCATGTTGCAGACCCTGTCAAGACCGTACACCCTGAGCCCGTCTCTCTCCTTGCAGAATCCAATGAGGTACCATCTCTTCTCGTATTCTTTTACTGCATAGGGGAGGACGTGGAGGGTTTCAGCCCCGGCGCTTCCGTATTTGCTGTAGGAAATCTCAAGTTCCCGGTTATCCTGCATCGCCCCCATCACGCTGGTGAGGTATCTGTGACCGGATGGGATGTCCTCCACGGATACCCTTCCGCTCAGTCTTTCCTTTCCCAGGGAGAGCAGGCTGCTGACGGTGAAGGTGTTGACCAGCCAGTCAACCGAAGATTTCTGGTCTATGGCATTTTCTGCAGATTCGATGTAATACGTGTTGGTGCTTCGGTTGCAGAGTATCTCCACGCCGAATATGTCCGCCACGTTCTGGCGATGGTTGTTGAAGGTCCTGCGGGGATAGTCGGCGTTGTACCTCCTTCTCCACTTGGTCTCGATTTCCTCGAGCGTCAGTCCTTTCTCTCCGGCGTCAATCAGCGTCTGTAGGAGCCAGATGTATTTGTCGATGAGTTCGGATACCATGTTTATTTCTCTTTTGCCCTTGGGTGCGCCTTCTGGTACACAGCCTTGAGCTTTTCTATCGAATTGTGGGTATAGACCTGGGTGGCGGCCAGTGATGAGTGCCCCAGCAGTTCCTTGATGCTGTTGAGGTCAGCGCCTTCGTCAAGAAGACCTGTGGCAAGGGAATGCCTCAGGACGTGAGGAGACTTTCTGCCCGTTATTCCCGGAATCCCGGAAAGGGCCTCCTTAACGGCCCTGTCAACATAGACCGCGTACACTCCGGCCCCGCTTTTTGTCAGGAATACCGGGTCTTCCGGAGTCCTGGCGCATCCGAAGACCGTGTCCTGGGCCTTCATCAGGCAGTCAAGTTCTTCGGCAAGTTCTTCCGTCATCGGAACCGAGCGCATCTTGGCTCCCTTTCCCATAACGCTTATGGTACGGCGGCTGAAGTCCAAATCCTTGATTTTAAGGCCGATAATCTCGCTCCGGCGCATTCCGGTCAGATACATCGTAGCAACCATTGCGCGGTTAACCCTTCTTGCATAGAGTTCCAGAGCAAGTTTTCCTCCGGCTTCAAGGAGTTCAAGATTCTCCCTTGAGGCATCGTGGGCGGTTTCACTGAAGTATTCGTTCATGCTGGACTCCCTGTAAACTGCCGGAAGTCTCTTTGATACCCTTGGCCTTGAGATGACCTGGACCGGGTTGGATTCCAGGTAGCCGTCCCGTACGAGGAAGCGGCAGAATCCGCTCAGTATGGAAATGTGGAGGTTGACCGTCCTCGGGTCCAGTTTCTCCTCGTCCATCAGGTGGACCTCATATGAACGGATGGCGTTCTTTGTCAGGTTGTGCTCGTCTGCATCCTCTCCGATGAACCTCTCGAATCTCTCCAGGGCATCCGCATAGATGTCCACGGTCCGCTGACTGTATCTGCGGGCCGTCGAGATGTGCCTGAGGTATTTCCCGACGAACTCTCCCATTATTTCTTTTCTTCAAGCCCTTTTTCTGAGGCAATCTTCCTCATATAAGCATCGGCTTCCTCAAAGTTGTTGCCGATCTTGCCGTCCAGGATTGCGTCTTTGACGGCATCCTTGATTACGCCGATCTCCCTGCACGGGGAGAGGCCGTATACTTCCATTATATATTCGCCCGTAATAGGGTTCTTGAAGTTTCTGATTGCATCTTTTTCCTCCACCTCCACCAGCTTGCGCTTCACGAGGTTGAAGTTCTCATGGATCATCCTAACCTTGGCAAGGTTCTTTGAGGTGATGTCCGCGTTGCACAGAATCATAAGGTCGTCGATGTCGTCTCCGGCGTCGAACAGAAGGCGTCTCACGGCCGAGTCGGTGACTTCCTCGTCCACCAGGGCGATGGGCCTCATATGCAGTCCCACCAGTTTCTGGACGTATTTCATCTTCTCGTTCTGAGGCATTTTCAGATCCTTGAAAATTCTTTCCACCATCCTCGCGCCGATGACGTCGTGTCCGTAGAACGTCCAGCCCACGGCCGGGTCGAAGCGTTTGCTGCGAGGCTTGCCGATATCGTGAAGAAGGGCAGCCCAGCGGAGCCAGAGATTGTCGCTGGCGGCGGCCACGTTGTCCAGTACCTGAAGGGTGTGGGAGAAGTTGTCCTTGTGTCCCTTGCCTTCCTGGGTTTCCACCACCTTGAGTTTTGCAAGGTCCGGAAGTACGTATTCCAGAAGACCGGTCTCGTCCAGCAGCCTGAACGCCATCGACGGTTTAGGGGTGATGAGCATCTTGTCGAGTTCCTCAACTATCCTTTCCTTGGAGAGGATGCTCATCCTGTCCTTCATCCTTTTCATGGATTCCAGGGACTCCGGAACTATTCTGAAGGTAAGCTCGGGAGTACTGAGTTTGGCGGCGAACCTGATGGCCCTGAGCATTCTGAGCGGATCGTCGGAATATGTGGTGTCAGGGTCAAGCGGGGTGCGGATGATGCCGGCTGCCAGGTCCTGCATTCCGTTAAAAGGGTCCACGAGGGCCTCGAAGTCGTCTTTTTGGAGGCTGAACGCCATGGCATTGATGGTGAAGTCACGCCTGAGCTGGTCGTCTCTAAGCGTTCCGTCTTCCACGATCGGCTTGCGGCTCTCACGCCTGTAGCTCTCTTTCCTGGCTCCGACAAATTCTACCTCGTCTCCCTTGTACATAAGCATGGCCGTGCCGAAGTTCTTGAAGAGGGTAGCGAAGCACTTGACTTTCTCTTCCTTGCTTATCCTTTTTGCCACTGCCTCCGCCAGGGCCATTCCGCTGCCTTCCACCACGATGTCAATATCGTTGTTAGGCCTTCCGAGGAAGTGGTCCCTTACGAATCCGCCGATTACGAAAGCCCTTACGCCCATCTCTGCCGCAGTTTCGGAAACGATGCGGAAGATTGGCCTTTCGAGACTTCCTTTAACTATTGTTTTGTTTTCACTCATAAATCATTTCATATCGTCCCAGAGGGGAAGGGCTTTTGCCTGGGTGAAGTTGCCGCCATCCTTGCTGAAACAATAGGTTTTTGTGCCGTTGGTTATGACTATGTACCTGACGTCCAGGACCATATTGTATCTGAGGGCCTGGTCAATCACCTTACGGTCGAGAGTGACGTCGGGACGTTTACATTCCACGATCATCACCGGCTTCAGTGAACGGCCGTGCACGAGAATGTCGGCGCGAAAGTCTTTCTGCCCCAGTTTGAAGCCCACCTCGGACATCATCATATGCTCAGGCACCCCAAGACTGTCCCTCAGGATGCCGATGAACCACTGCCTCACGCTTTCTTCCGGCGTGGCAGCCACTTCCTTCCGCCTGAGCGGGTCCCATATTCTTGAGCATTCTTTTGGCACAAATGCAAAAGTATAAATTTCCGCCCCCCTTTCCAAAAGGGAACAAGTCGGCGTTGATGTTCTTAAATAATTTTAATAACTTGCCCGCATCAACTAATGTACCCTATATTTATGCGTTCACAAAGCTATTCAAGGCTTCTTGGCGTATTGATCGCAGTGGTTATTATGATTTTTAGCGGAAACGCCTTTGCCCAGGGCAAGATGGCTGTGTCCGGAAAAATTACAGACGCTGCAGGAGAACCGCTTCCGGGAGCCGCAGTCGTAGTGAAGGGCACCTCCGTCGGAGTTTCTTCCGATGTCGATGGATCTTACCTCATTACATTCAAAAAGCAGGATAAGCCTGCTGTGCTTGTTTATTCATTCATCGGAATGAAGAGCAAGGAAGTTACAGTATCTTCGTCAACCCGCCTTGACATTTCCCTCGAGGAGGATAACAAGCTGGATGCCGTGGTAATCAACGGTTTCTATGCCCAGGCGAAGGAAACTTTCACCGGTTCCGCCACCACAATCAGCGGCGAGAAACTTACCCAGATGTCCCCGTCCAATCTTCTTGCAGGCATTGCATCGCTTACCCCGGGTATGGTGCTTGTCGAGAACAATGCGGCCGGTGCCAACCCTAATGCGATTCCTTCAATCCTTATCCGTGGAGCCAATACGCTTATCACCAATTCCAGTGAGGAAGGCGTCAACAATCCTATCATCATTCTCGACGGCGTGAAGATTTCCCTCGAAGAACTGTATGACCTTGACATCTTTGACATTGAGCGCGTAGATGTCCTCAAAGACGCATCTGCAACCATCCTTTACGGTGATGAAGGTGCCAACGGAGTCATTGTAGTGGAACGCAAGAAAGCTGAGGGAAAGCTTCAGCTCAACTACAACTTCGTGCCTAAGTACAGCATCCCTGACCTGAGTTCCTTCAACCTCTGTAACGCAGAGCAGAAACTCGAGCTGGAGCGCCTCTCCGGTCTTTATGACTCTACGGACGGCAGTCTTGACAAGGCATATGCATACAAGCTTGAAAACGTTCGACGCGGAATCAATACAGACTGGATAAGACAGCCGCTCAGAATTCCGTTCAGCCACAACCATTCACTTTCCCTCAGCAACCGCTCAGACAAACTTGAGGTTCGTGCCAATGCCAATTTCAACGATTCCTATGGTGTAATGAAGGGTGACAACCGCCGTTCATTCGGTCTGAACTTCACTCTTGCATATCATCTTCGTGACAAGATTACTCTTTCATATAACAACAGTTTCGCCCAGACAAATTCGGTGGATTCTCCTTATGGCTCATTCTCAAAATATGCCCAGATGAATCCTTACAATCCGATTTATGACGAGGAGGGCAATCTTATTACAGGATACTATTTTAATCCTTATGTGACTTCGGGAAATTTTGACGCCAACCCTCTGTATGACGCCACTCTTTCAAGTTTCAGCAAGTCATCGACTATGAACTTCAAGAATTCCCTCAGTCTCAGGTGGAATATTACAAAGTATTTCTACATCACTTCCCAGGCCAACCTCTCCCTCTCACAGGGCTCAAGTGACAAATATGTCTCTCCGGAAACGGCCGACAACCTCAAAATCGTCGACGTCACAAAGAGGGGAAGTTACAACTGGAGCAACCGCAATTCCACGTCATGGGACGGCAAGGTTGTCGTGAACTATGGCAAGAGCCTTGATACCAGAGGATCCATGTTCAGAATCAGCGGCGGCGGAACCATTAAGAAGAATCACGCGCAGAGCAAGTCTGCCAGCGCAATAGGTTTCCTCAAGGATGAACTTTCGGACATTTCCTTTGCCCTGTCCTATCCTTCTACCGGATCACCTGCCGGCTCGGACAATATTTCAACCCAGATGAGCGCCTTTGCAAACGCCAACGTAGGCTTCCGCAACCGTTATTTCCTGGATCTTTCATACAATGCTTCAGGATCTTCGCGTTTCGGATCGGAAAACAGTTTCGCTCCTTTCTGGTCTGCCGGTTTCGGATGGAACCTCCACAACGAGGCTTTTGCCAAGAAGTGGGACTGGCTTGATACCTTTACCTTCCGTTATTCAATAGGTTATACCGGAAGCGTTTCGTTTGACTATTACCAGGCGAAGACCGTCTATGAGTATGCATCCAAGTACAGCTACTATACCGGTATCGGAGCCGTTCCAAAACAGATGGGAAATCCGAACCTGAAGTGGCAGAGAACCCTTAACAATAACTTCGGAATCACTGCCGCCGCTCTCAAGAACAGGTTCAACCTTTCATTGGACTTCTATTCGAACACGACATACGATATGCTTATGTCCATCGACCTTCCGCCAAGTGTCGGCACGTCAAGCATGAATGTCAACTTCGGTGAGCTGAATAACAAGGGTATTGACCTCTCCCTGTCCGGCCAGATCATCAACAAGCCGGATTTCTTCTGGTCCGTAACCGTTACCGGAGGTCACGTAATGGATCAGATCCGCAAGATTTCCGATACGCTGAAGAACACTGAAGTCAGCAATTCTTCAGATGCCAGCGCTCCTAGGATCCTCTTCCGCGAGGGCGGCTCACAGTTCGACATTTACGCTATGCGTTCTGCCGGAATCGACCCTGCCACCGGAAAGGAAATCTTTATTAAGAAAAACGGAGAATATACTTTCAATTACTCGGCGGACGAGCGTGTCGCAGTCGGCAACACTAATCCGATCCTTAACGGTTCCCTTATGACCACGGTCCGTTACAAGAGATTCAGCCTTTCTCTCTCTACACGTTATACCTTCGGTTCGGATTACTATAACACAACCCTTCAGCAGAAGGTGGAGAAAATTGACAGATACCACAATGTGGATGCCCGCGCTTTCACTGAAAGATGGCATTCGGCAGGTGACGTGACACGCTACATCGGCCTTGACTCCGACGCCGTGTCCAACTATTCCGAGCGTTTTGTGGAAAAGAGAAATGAACTCTATCTTTCAAGCATACAGGTCCTGTATGACGTGAAGCCTGCGTTCATTTCCCGGTTCGGCCTGAAGAAACTGGTTGTCGGCGTGGGTACATCCGACATCGGTTACATTTCTACCGTCAAATTTGAAAGAGGTACTTCGTACCCATATCAGCGTACGATCAACCTCGTATT
The DNA here is from genome assembly GCA_902795785.1 of uncultured Bacteroidia bacterium. GTDB lineage: Bacteria > Bacteroidota > Bacteroidia > Bacteroidales > UBA932 > Cryptobacteroides. The sequence continues at coordinate 9,054 of CADBMK010000006.1, forward strand.
CCGTCCAACATTCTAATCAGGGAGGCAATGAAAATGAAAAAAATATTTACAATCATATCAGTATGCCTGACCCTTTCAGCATGCTCGTTCCTCGATGTCAATCCTAAGGGAGAGACCTTCGACAAGGATATGTTCACCAGCGGCGAAGGATATGAAGACGCTCTTTACGGAGTTTATTCCGAGCTCGCTACAGACGAGAATCTTTTCGGCGGATACTATTTCTGGCTGCCGGAAATCATGGGCGGCAATTCTACCGCAATCGGTGACTATAAACTCGGCAACATGGCCCTTCTGGACTGGAATACCAACGGTCCTATCTCAATCAGAAAGGAGGTATGGGCAAGTTCGTACGAGGTTATCAACCATCTCAACAATATTATCACCCATGCAGAGGATGGTGGAGTTGACGAGTTCAAATACTCCAGACTCTATAAGGGAGAAGCCCTGGCCCTGAGGGCCCTCGTTCATTTTGAACTTGCCGGCTTCTTCGCATACCCTTACTGGTCTGACGCGTCTTTCAGGAAGGAGGCCATTCCTTACGTGACCACCTATTCTTTCAAGATTACTCCGTTCAGCACACTTGACGAGGTGTACGCCTTCATCCTTAAGGACCTTAAGGAGGCTGAGGAACTTCTTGAAGAGGATGAGACTTTGGTTGAGGCACTTGAAGCAAGGGATAACTCTGCGGCTGGCTTCACGGATGCCAGGACCACACATATGAACCTCTATGCGGTTCAGGCCCTCATCGCCAGAGTTTACTGGACAATGGGAGACCTTGACAACGCATTCGTATATGCAAAGAAGGTCATCGACAGCGGAAAGTTCGGAATGCGTCCTCTCAAGGCCTTCGTCCAGCCGGACAACGGTACGCTTGACCTTAATGAGACCGTTTTCGGCCTTTACGTGGGTACCGAGAAGAGCAACTATCAGACACGAAGCATGACGAAGTACCATCTTTCTGGTACGACTTCAACCTCATCGTTCACCCTCGCTTCCGACTGGGCGGCCCTCTATGACGACGGCTCTTCCATCTCAGGCAGCGACTACAGGCTCGGCGCATGGTTCGATGACGGAGAGGTTACCCTCAACAAGCTTGTGAATTCATATTATTACGGTTCAAGCTCGTCTTATACAGGCTCTTCAATCCTTGGCGCAAGCGTAATCAGGATTCCTGAGATGTATTATATCGTGGCAGAGTATTATCTCGGCAAGAACGATCCTGAATCGGCTGCGGATTATTTCGATACCGTGGTCAAGTCACGCGGACTGGACGACCTTGAAACGCTGGGTGTTACCCTTGACTATGACCGCCTTTACAGGGAGCGCCGCAAGGAGTTCTATGGAGACGGTATGGTGTGGTATGACCTGAAGCACAGGAAGGCTGATATCACCGCCACCAGCGGAACCGTTTATGATGGAAGCTCGCCTGTTACGTGGAGGATTCCGGTTCCTGATTCGGAATACGAGGCAAGGCAGAATATTGACTAAACACGAATTGTTATGAAGAAATATATAGTTTTCATATTTATGGCCGCCGTTGCCCTGTTGACTTCATGCCAGAAGACCTGGCTGATGTATGACACGGACAATAAGGACAAGGTGTATTTCCTTGATACGCTTCAGGTACATACGGCCTCTTTCGCCCTCATTCCGGAGAATACCATTCTCGTCAGGAGAACCGTAAGGGTCCTCGGTACGGTGAAGGATTATGACAGGCATTTCAAGGTTGAGGCTTTGACCGACCTGGATTCCAACACGTTCACCGTTGCCTCACAGACCTATCCTCTTGAGGCCGGTGTGATTGGACAGGATTATGAGGTTTCTGACCTTGTAATTCCTGCCGGAAAGGTTTCAGGTAATATGGACATCGTCCTGAAGAGGACGGAAAAGATGCTTGACAAGTATGTGAAAGTTGCCGTGAAACTC
>CADBMK010000007.1 GCA_902795785.1 uncultured Bacteroidia bacterium
AGAACGTTGAATGCGCATACCCTTACGATTCTGCTCCCGTCGTTCTTGAGCATTTCCAGAGCTTTGTCAGACCATTTTTCCGGCTGGATGCCGTGCTGGGCCGCATATCCCAGATGAGTGATGGCCGTGGCCCTGAGGATGGCCTCATCGCTGTCAAGATATTTCTTCCAGGCCTTTGGCTCCAGCGGCTTATTCACGAGTATGCTGTGAATCTGGTCACGGAGTTTTGCCTCCTTTGCATTGTGAGGGGCGAAGCGGAAGGTCGGGTCTCCTAAAAGGTGGCATTCAAGGTAAGGAACTTCCTTATGCCATTCTCCGGCACGGATTCCAAGGGACAGAAGACCGATTAGTTTGTCATCCATCTTGTCCTGGAGGGCGTTAACCGTGTTTCCCTGGGCAAGGACGCAGTCTCCGTCACCGAATACGTGGTATCCGGCTATGTATCCTTCCGGATTGTGAAAGGAACCGTTGTAACAGGCGTTGAGGATGACTATCCTGGCGTTTGTCCTTACGTCCTTAAGGTCATCAAGGAAGATGTTTGCATTCACTGTGGAAACGGAGTCCCTGTAGTGGTATTTTTTTATCTGGTCCGGGTCCAGGACGGATCTGTTAAGGTGATACGCCGAGTCCAGGACCTCATGCATGAATTCCTCGTCCGAAATCTTCCCCTTATATCTTCTGTATGAGCTTGCAATTCCGCTTTTGAGTATGTGAAGGCTGGATTCCAGATCTACTCCTTCAATTCCGCCGTTGATGAACTGCTCGTCATATTCTCCGTGCTCCGTGAACTGGAAAAGATCAGTTCCGGGTCGCTGGAGTTCAGTAAACAGTTTCCATTTGATTTCCTCCTGCTGGCGGAATGTCATGAATCTGTTGCCCGATGCCTTCTTGAATGCGTATGGAAAATACTCCCTGTAAGCCAGGGCTTTCTGGCGCCATACGTTGAGGTCGTCCGAGTTGTATCCGTTACCCATGAAATAGGTAAGGCGGTCAAAGGTGTTGCCCTGCTCCCTGTGGGCGGCGACTACCTTTCTGAGGTATTTCCTCATTATCTGATACTCGCACGCCTTGCCTTTGCCCTGGACCATCATCTGGGGAACCTTCATCCTGGCAGAATAGATGTCCGGACGGAGTGTCTGTGTTCCGGTTGACAGAAGTTTGTAGAAATGGCGTCCAGCGCAGGTAGTGTCAGGCCCTATGTACTCGAATTTGAGGTCGAAGTCGTCGTAGAAGCGGTCCGATGCAACGCTTGATTCCTGCATAGGATATTTCTGCTCGTTCATCTTGAAGGCCGTTGTCATGTGCTGGGCCTCGCGGATCATTGCGATTGGGACGTCTCCCACCAGGACAATGCCTTCAAGAGGCTTTTTGTTTTTACGAAGTTCCGAGATGACCTCCTTTACGTCGTCAGGTGTCTTCCAGTCTCCTGAAACGATGCTGGTCTGGAGACCTTCCCCGTTCAGTACGTCCCGATATGCCTCGAGTTCTGTCCTGCAGGCGTCCATCGTCCCTTTGTCAACGATGATGCCGAATGAAGTTCCCTGTGCAAAGGCGCACGCTGCAGTAAACAGGGCGGATATGCTTATAATGAGCTTTCTCATTTCGTGTATGCTTTAAGTCTTGCTACGGTCTTGATACATTCGTCCTTCACCTCGTTTGGAAGGGCGGCTTTTTCTATGTTGGAGTTCAGCCTTGCAATGATTTCTCCGCGGTTGCCGGCGTGGGTGTACCAGCCGAGGATTTCGGCCGCTGCAACCCTGACGTTCAACGGCTCGGCGTCGCTGGCGGTAATGCCTATAAGGGCGTCCGCGCACTCAGGGAACGGCATGTTCCTAAGTCCGCGCATGGTACTCAGCCTTCCGCGTTTTGCGTTGCCGGTATCGGCGAGGGTCTTGGCAAAGTAGTCACGGAAACTGATGGCCGATTTGATTTCGGATTCTCCAACCCTTGTGAACATCGCGTCAGATACGAAGGTCTTGACGCTGTCCGGACGGTCGAAGATGAAATCCATCTCTTTCACCTTCTGCCTGTAGGTCTCCAGGAAGAGGCTGTCCTGGAAGAAACCGGAATTGGTTGCTATGTTGAATGCCACTCTTTTTGCATTCCTGTCGTTGATATAGGCGTCAACGAGGGCCGGCACGTCTTCTGCCGCTCCTCTCATGCTGAGATAAGTGGCAGCTTTCCTGCGGATGTACTCGTATGGGTCGTCAAGGGCCTCCCTGAGGGCTGTGTAGGCCTCCGGAGCATCGTAATGCATTATCCTTTTGAGGACTTCCAGGCGGTACATATAGCTGTCCGAAAGCCTGTACTGCTCAAGAAGTGCCTTGGGGCCCATGCCTTCCAGATTCAGCGCCCTGAGATCCGGATTATCTGAATATCCGCTCTTTGCAAAGCGGTAGGTAGGGTCGCCGATGATGTGTGATTCGAGGATGGCGGTCTTTGCGTGCCATTCTCCGACTGTCCACCCCTGGGTAAGAAGGCCGAGAAGATGGCTGGAGTGTTTGTCCTGAAGGACGTTGACACTGTTTCCGCAGCCGGCCACGGCGTCTCCGTCGCCCATTATGTAGCGGTTGGCGATATAGTCATCCTCGCGGAAGTCGCCGTTGTAGCAGGCGTCAAAGATGCAGAAGCGGGCGTTGATCTGCGCGTTGTGAACATCGTCCAGAAGAATGCCCACTTTAAGGTCCTGAAGAGAATCCGCCTTCTCTATTTCTGGATCGAAGGCTGATGTGAACCAGACTGAGTCAACCTCGGGATATTTTTTCAGAAGAGCGGCTACGGCTTCCTCACGTGTCTTTCCGTACCTTACCTGGCGGCGTGCAAGTCCCCTTGCCATAAGCCTGGCGGATTCGTAGGTGTCCTCCTCCGTTTCTCCGTGAGGCTGGTTCTGAATCCACTGACGCTCAGGCGTGCCGTGATGATGGAAGAGGAACAGGTCAAGATCCTTCTTCCCGGCCACCCTGAGAAGGGTATCCTTTAAATATGGATACTGGTAGAATACGAAGAACCTGGCTCCGTCAACATCCTTGAATGCGTCCGGAACCTGCTCGCCAAGGGTGATTCCCTCGTCCTTCCAGGCAATCATGCTGTCGGAGAATGAGCCTGCTCCGGTATAGGATGCGATGCGGTCAAGTTTATTGTCCCTGTCCTGCTTCCTTACCCTGACAACCTTTCTGAGATACTTTGACAGTTCGGTATATTTGTCCTGATAATGTGCGGAAGGGGTGATTCTTCCCGTGAAGATGTCACAGGTGATTTCCTGAGGAGAGTCAGGGGAGAGCCTGTAGTAGAAGAACCTGGCCTGCGCGCTGTCTTTCTGGATGAAATCGAACTTCAGGTCGAAGTCATCATAGAAACGGTCTGAAGGAACAGATGTGTCCCTCATTCCGTAGCCGTAAGGACTGTTCTCGTCCATCTTGAAGGCGCTGGTAAGATGCTGGGCTCCGCGAATCATCGGCACTGGAATATTTCCAACGAAAACGGCTCCCGCAAGGTCCCTGCCCTCGTGCCATTTCTTAAGCGAATCCTTAACCTGCTCAGGGGCGGTCCAGTTTTCAGCGCTGATGAAGGCTTTCCAGCCGTCCTCGCTCACTGAGGCTGCGTATGCTTCTATATCGGCCTTGCAGTTGGAGTAGCTTTCTGAATCTACTATGATGGCAAAGCCTTTCGGAGTCTTCCCGGCAAAGGCTGAAAGCCCGCAGGAAAGAATCGCAAGTGTTATTATGATTGTCTTTTTCATCGTCGATTATTTTACGATATCCTGGGTGTCCACAAGGAAACCGTCGGAAGGAACCTTGTCAAGAAGGTCGAAATTCGTGTCGGTTATTCTCTGGACAGCACCCTTTCCGTTTCCTGATGTGCCCCCGTTTGTCTTGAGGTAGTCTCCGCAGATGGCGAAGTCCCAGTCTGAGCGTTTTGCCCAGGCAGCATCCTCCTCGTCACTTGCAAAGGTGCTCTGACCTACGGCCCGTCCCATGCTGAATGAGAAGTATGTCCATTTGTCGTCGGTTATGCCGCTGATGGTGGTGTTCACCTCGTCTGCCTTTGGTGAAGGTTCCTTGCTGTCGCTCCCGCAGGCAGTTGCCAGGAGAACTGCCAATATGTATATATACTTTCTCATCTTCTACATCTGTTTATATCTGATCTTGATCCTTCCGTTTGTCCTGTCGTAGTCACTCAGGCGGACCTTGTAATATTTTCCGTCGGCAGCCTTGAACACAAGAGGTGCGGCCGCAGGCTGTTTTCCCTCAGGATTAGGGGTGGTGGACAGCCATTGTACCGGGGAGAAGGAAGTCTTCTTTGGCGCAACAGTAGGAAGTCCGAAGATATTGTCTCCGTTCTTGAGGGCAATCTTCCCGTTGATTTCATAGGTGTAGACCGTGGCAGGATCTGTCCTGTAGTCATATACCTCGAATCTGGTCAGGTTGGCCACCGTGGCGGCTTCCTGACCTCTTTTGCCTCTTTCTACCGTGAGGAAGTACTGAGGCGCTTCCATCTCGTTCACTCTGGCTTCATTCGGGGAGAAGTCGAATCCGAATTCGATTTCCTTGCCCTGATGGCTTCCGAGCATCTCGTGGTCTCCGCCTGCATGGTTGGCTATTCCAACCACGTAATTGTGCATAGGAATCCTGTCCGAGCTCTTGTTTGATACTCCAATCTTGAAGGCGAGGTCATCCCTGGAGTCACACTCGATGCCGACCCTGAAAACGATTTTAGGATCCTTGACTTCCACCTGAATCCTGGTCATGTCGTTTGAGAGGACGGTGCTGGCCCTTTTCTGAAGGAAAAACCAGTAAGGATAGTAAATCCTTCCTTTTGACGCCCAGGCCTCTCCCCAGGAGTTGCACATGATGAATGCGCCTTTCGTTGAGGTC
>CADBMK010000008.1 GCA_902795785.1 uncultured Bacteroidia bacterium
CCTTTCGGTTGCGTTCTTCAGTGTGATGAGGATCCTGTTGAGGTCCAGAGGCTTCTGGATGAAGTCGTAGGCACCCTTTCTGATGCATTCTACCGCGGTATCTATGTCTCCGTGACCAGAAATCATGATGATGGCTGAATCAATGCCTTCCTTGATTGCTTTGTCAAGGAATTCGATTCCGTCCATGTTAGGCATCTTGATGTCACAGAAGATGACGTTGTATCTCTCCTTTCCGACCATGTCAAGGGCTGCGCTGCCGTCTTCGGCAACATCAACGTCATAGCCCTCGTCGCCCAGGATGTCCTTGAGGGAGTTCCTGATGGCGCGTTCGTCGTCAATTACAAGTATTTTCATATCATATTCGCTTTTGAAAACGTAACTCCGCAAATATCGGACAAAATTCTATTCTTTGGGCAATTTTTTCTAATTTTGCCCTGACTATGCTAGTACCAGACATCATCATCGCGGTTGACGGATACTCTTCAACAGGCAAGAGTTCATTCGCAAAACTGCTTGCAAAAGAATTTTCGTTCCTTTACCTGGATTCCGGCGCTCTCTACAGGGGAGTGACTCTTTTCGCGCAGGAAAACGGCTTCATTTCGGCTGACAATTCCATAGACGTTCCGGGCCTTGAAAAGGGAATGGAGTCCCTGGATCTGCATTTTTCAAATGTGGATGGAAAGAACGTACTGTTCTGCGGGGAGAGGAATGTGGAGAAGGAAATCCGTTCGATGAAGGTGTCTTCTCAGGTCAGCCCGATAGCGGCGGTAGCCGAGGTCCGCGTGTTCGTAGACCGTAAGCTTCGCGAGGCCGGAGCCTCCAAGCGCGTCGTAATGGACGGACGCGATATCGGAACCACCGTTTTCCCTAATGCGGAAATAAAACTTTTTATGACTGCCAGCGCAGAGGTTCGTGCACGCCGCCGCTTCGATGAACTTCAGGCAAAGGGTGAGAACCCTCAGATGGAGGAGGTGATGAAGAATCTTCAGGAAAGGGATTACATAGATTCCCACAGGGCTGTTTCACCTCTGGTACAGGCTCCGGACGCCTTTGTTCTGGATAATTCGGACATGACATTTGCCGAGGAACTCGCCTGGGTACGTGGCGTCATTCAGGGAAAATTCGGAATTCTTGAGTAGGTGGCCGTTACAGTTGAAATAGATCAGAAATCCGGCTTCTGCGGAGGAGTCATCAGGGCTATCGGCAAGGCCGAGGAGTTCCTGGATTCAGGCCGCGAGGGTACGCTTTACTCTCTTGGAGCCATCGTTCACAATGAGGCTGAACTGGCAAGGCTCGGATCCAAGGGCCTGGTGGCCATAGACAAGGACGGATTGAAGGATGCGGCTGGAAGGACAGTGCTCATCCGCGCCCATGGTGAACCGCCCCAGACCTATGAAAAGGCTCGCGAACTGGGTGTAAGGCTCATTGACTGTACCTGCCCGGTGGTGCTGAAACTTCAGGCAAGCATCCGCGAGGCCTATGCCCGCCTTCACAGCGGCGCTACTCACGGTCAGCTCATTATATTCGGAAAGATTGGACATGCCGAGGTCCTTGGCCTGGTCGGTCAGGTTAACGGCGATGCCCTCGTAGTGGAGAATATGCCCATGCTCCTTGACGCCGTCAGGGAGGGAAAGATTGATTTCAATTCTCCGATAGAGGTGTTTTCCCAGACAACAAAGAGCCCGAGCGGGTATGCCGAACTCTGCGACGCCATAAGGCAGAAAATGGCAAGCGAGGACCTTCTGGTGGTTCACAACACTATATGCTCTCAGGTGTCTTCACGCCACGCCCAGCTCAGGGATTTCTCACGGAGCCATGACATAATCATCTTCGTGGCCGGACATGCCAGCTCTAACGGCAAGGTTCTCTGCGAGTTATGCCGCTCAGAGAATGAAAGGACCTATCATATAGGTTCGACGGACGATCTCAGGAAGGAATGGTTCCGTGAAAACGACAGGGTAGGAGTCTGCGGCGCTACATCTACTCCGAAGTGGCTCCTTGAAGATGTGGCAAAGAAAATTTTGGAAGGTTGACGGCAAATTCATAAATTTGCGCCGCAAACTATTTGCAATCAAAAAGATAATATTTAATAAACTGATATTTTTATATGGCAACAACAGCAGATTTCAAAAACGGCCTTTATCTTAATTTTAACGACAAGCCATGCATGATCGTATGGTTCCAGCACGTTAAGCCGGGAAAGGGTCCTGCATTCGTAAAGACAAAACTTCGTAACCTTGAAAACGGCCGTATCCTTGAGAACACCTTCACAGCAGGTGCAAAGATCGAGACCATCGACGTTGAGCGTCGCCCTTATCAGTTCCTCTACGAGGACGAGCAGGGTTACAACTTCATGCACGAGGAGACTTACGAGCAGATCAACCTTCCAAAGGACGTAGTTGAGAATGCCGACCTCATGAAGGAAGGCCAGCACGTTGAGATGATGTTCGTGGCAGGCGAGAACGAGCGCTGCCTTACCTGCGAGCTTCCTACATACGTAACTCTTCAGGTTACTTACGCAGAGCCTGCAGTAAAGGGTAACACAGCTTCTACTTCAGCACTCAAGGAAGTTACCCTCGAGACCGGAGCAAAGATCATGGTTCCTCTCTTCATCAACCAGGACGACGTCATTACAGTTAACACAACCGACCGTTCATACGGCCAGCGCGTGTAATTTTATCTTATATGAATAACGGGCGACCTTTTGGCCGCCCGTTTTTTTATGCGTTTAACTCTTAGTCAAGACTGACCGGTTCGTATGGAAGTCCCCATACATCGGCAACAGCCTTGAAGGTAACCTTGCCTGAGACGATATTGAGGCCCTTTGCCAGGGCAGGGTCGTCTTTGCAGGCCTTCTTCCAGCCTTTGTCCGCAAGCGCAAGAGCGTATGTGAGCGTAGCGTTTGTAAGTGCCATTGTAGATGTGTAAGGAACTGCGCCCGGAATATTGGCCACGGCGTAGTGAAGAATTCCGTCTACGAAGTAAACCGGATCCTCGTGTGTAGTAGGGTGTGAGGTCTCGAAGCATCCGCCCTGGTCGATGGCAACGTCAACAAGGACTGTTCCCGGCTGCATGAGCCCCAGCATGTCCTTTCTGATGAGCTTAGGAGTCTTGTCTCCAGGGACGAGGACTGAACCTATGACTACGTCTACGTCCTTGAGCTCCTTCTTGATGTTGGCATCGCTTGAGTAAAGCGTATGGACATTGTTCGGAAGTTCGTTGCCGAGCTGGCGAAGACGTGGAAGTGATATATCTGTAATTGTAACATCGGCGCCCATTCCGGCAGCCATCCTGGCAGCCGCTTCTCCTACGATTCCGCCACCCAGGACGAGAACCTTTGTAGGAGGCACACCGGGAACTCCGTTAATAAGCTTTCCGTTACCGCCCTTCGTTTTCTGGAGATAGAAGGCTCCGTTGAGGGCTGCCATCCTTCCTGCCACCTCGCTCATAGGAGTAAGAAGCGGAAGGGACCTGTCGGCTTTCTGGACTGTCTCGTATGCGAGGCATACAGCGCCGCTTTCAATCATTGCGGTGGTGAGCTCCTGCTCACTTGCGAAGTGGAAATAAGTAAACAGCAACTGATCCTTTCTTACGAGCTTGTATTCAGGCTCGATCGGTTCCTTGACCTTGACGATCATTTCTGCCGTAGCGTAGACATCTTCTATTGTAGGAAGAATCTTCGCCCCTATCTCCTCGTATTCCTTGTCTGGAAATCCACTGCCCTCTCCGGCTGTGTGCTGTACATAAACTGTGTGGCCGTGCTTTATCATTTCAGCAACGCCCGCAGGGGTCATACCAACGCGATTTTCCCCCTGTTTGATTTCTTTTGGAACACCGATTTTCATAATGTTTTTGGGTTTTAAAGATGTGGTTTGCAATTGCTTGCATTTAAATTTAGCAATTGTTGGCCAAAAGTGTTCCTAAAGAGGTAATATTTTTTAAAAGAATTAGTTTTTGCTTTCCTTCTTAGTAAACCAAGGATACTTGTCGTAGTATCTTGAATAGTCTTCAGGATACTCTCCGAGGTCTATCCAGTAACCGCGCTCCTGGGATGTTCCCTGAATGGATCCCTGGATAAGGGTCTTGAGCTTTTTGTCTTCGTAGTATTGCTCCTCGTAGTCAGGACTCTTGTGATATGGAGGGACAACGTTGGTGTCGAACAGAAGAACAGCCTCTCCTTCCGGCTTGATGTTGCCGTACAGGTAAATTTTCTGATCTACATAGCCTACGCTCTTGGATGAGTCGAACTTGAACTGGAGGGTGAGGCTCTTGCCCGGAAGGATGACGTTGTTGATCTTCTTGTCAACGGAAATGCATCCGCAGCTTGGTACTATGTCTACAAGAACAAGCGGCTCCTTTCCAATGTTGGCTATCTTGTAGCCCAGGACCAGTTCCTGGCCCTGAATCATAGGGTAGTAGTGCCTGATTGAATCCTGGACGATTATGGAAGTGTATGCCACTTTCTTTCCGCAGGAATTGGATGCCAGGGCGGCGACTATTGTTGCAGCCACAGCAAGCGCCATGTTCAGAAATCTTCTCATTGCCTTACATTAATTTAATATACTTGTCCATCCAGAGTATCTTTCTGATAAGGTTCAGTTTAAGGGTTTCAACGGTCTGGCGGTACGTCATGCCGTATTCCCCGTTGATACTTCCTGTTTCTGCCGGCCACATAGGCAGGTTTATGCTCTGCGATTTCTCCAGAACCTTTGCTTCAGCGTCAATTTCCGGAAGAACTTTTTCGAACTCGAGTTTAAGCGTGTTCCATCTTTCTTTAAGTTTTGTCACATATTCCGGGTCGTTAAGCAGGAAGGCGAAGTAGGTTGTCTTCAACACGACGATGCTGTTGGAATATGCGCTGAGGAAGGTTTCATAGTCAAAGTCCCAAACAGGACCGGCGTACATCGGGGCGTCCTTGTCCTTGCTTAGGTAGAAACTCTTCGGAAATTTCAGTTCCCCGTTTCCGCAAACTTCGTTTACGAGGATGAAATCTATGAATGAGTCTACGTCTATATATTTGTTGTAGTCTCCGCCCTTAAGTTTCTCTACGTCGTAGAGACTGCTTTCGAATTCGTTCACATAGTCCTGAATCTGCTGGAACAACGCTTCAGTAGGATTGTCCGGATCCTTGAAGGTGTACGGCATGCGCTTTTTCTCCGAGTAGAACTTGTAGTCCGCGTCAAAATAAGTGTCCAGCTCAAGAAGCGCCCCGTCATCGGAAAGGTTTACCTTATCGGCACCTATCCCTACGGCTTCCGTCACCTGATAGGTTCCAAGGTGGGTGCCGTTGAGCACCAGCTCTGCATATTGGCTCCTCGGAGTCCATTTCAGGTCAGTCCTTTCCGAAAGCAGGAAGGCAGTCCTGTTCCTGAGAAAGGATTTGTCCGCCCAGTTTGCCAGAAGGCACCACTTCTTGCTCTTAGGCATTCCCAGCATTGATGTCTTCTTCTCAAATTTCAGGTTGTAGCCCTTCTTCGGATAGGTCCTGGAAGAGTTCCCTCTTACTTTTGTGCGGCATACGCTTTCCAGGATGACAGTTCCATCACTTCCTTCAACTTTGATGGAACATCCTTCCGTAGGTGTTTTCTCCTCGCTGGCGTCCAGCTCGCTTCCGTCCGGGGTGTTTATGTATATTACCGGCAGGCCTGTCTCCTTGTATGAACCTGCATTTGTATTTTGCGTATCCCAGTTGACCGCGGCGTCCGCTTCTGTTATCGTCAGGTTATTCCAGTTAATATCAGGCTCCTTCTCCTCTGTGCCCTGTCTTTCCGTGCATGCGCTTACGCTTACCAGGAGGGCAACTGTTCCAACTATCAGTCTTTTCATTAACGTTTTTAAAAGTGAATCATTATCTGGAAGTTTACGAAGAAGTAGTTCCTGTAGAACGTGAACTCGGCGTTTGTGCTTGTAGGCTGATACTGCATATAGAGCGTGTACCAGGTTCCGTTCAGACCCAGGTCTACGTTAGGGTTGAGGGTATATACTCCTCCGGCTCCCACGAATGTGTTGATTTTTTCAAAGCTTGCAGGCATCGACGAGTCTATGAGCTGTACTTCAGGCGCCGTTCCGGCTCCGGCCGTGGCGTACACCGATGTGCGGCTGCCTTTGATCGGATGGTAGGCTCCCTTTACGAATGCGTTATAGTAAATTGACTTTGAAAGGAGTACTGCGTCTGCTCCGAAACTGAAGTCAATGCCGTTGTTAAACATCTTGAGACCGGAACCTCCAAGGGTGAACATGTTCATCTTGCTGTTCTTCCAGCCGCTGAAGACGTAGTATGTCTCTCCGTAGTCGTCGATCTTCTGGCTGATCTGCCTGTCGTACGCATCTACTATCCTGTATGAGAAATGGCCTTCTACTGTCCACTCCTTAGGAAGGTCCTTGCTGACGAATACCTTTGTGTTGAGGATAGGGAAGTATTTGGTTGCAACCAGGGCGCGTCCGCCAGCGGTCCATCCGCCGCCAAACTGCTGTGTCCAGCCGGCGCCGGCCTGAATGCCGATTCCACCCGGAACCTGCTGCTCAAGCCTGTCCTCCGTTGATGTCATATCGTCACGTCCGGCGTAGTTGAAAACGAATTCTCCCGTACCGCGGTCCGTGAATTTCCTCTCGTAGGTTGCGAATGCGTTTGCAGTGATGATGTCACGGTTGCCTGGCCTTCCCTGCATATATTCAAGGGTGAGGCTGTTCTTGAATCTCTTCTGGATGTAGCCCTGAATCTTCTTGTTGTGGGCGAACTTCTCGTCTTCCGAAGGTTTGTACTGCTTCAGGTAAACCACGGCTGAATCATACTGGCGCTGATTCTCGTAGAGAAGTCCCTTGATATAGAGAAGCTCCATGTCCTTCGGCTTGTAACTGAGGCCGTCGTCAACCGTGTTCATCGCTGATTCATACTGCTTTTCCTTTCTGAGAGCAAGGGCTCTTTCAGCGCAGAGACCGGCGTAGTGGTTGATGAATACTTCTTCGGTAGGGTAGAGTTCAAGTCCTTTTTCTATGTAGAAATTCTTGTCTCTTCCGGTTTCGGCAGCCGAAGTTATGCCGTACATATAGAGCTCTTTAGCGTTGCTGTGGGCGATGGCCTTCTCAACTGTCTGTGCAGCCTGCTCGTAGTTTCGCATCTCCATCTGGCTCTTGATGTACGGAATTGCCATTTCAGCGTAGGCCTCGTTGTCCCCTGCACTTTCGAGCAAGTCCAGGGCCTCTTTGTACTGTCCCTTGAGGGCGAGGATTCCCGCCTTCTTCTGGATGTACTTAGGGTCCTTCGTACTCAGGGCATCAATGGCCTCGTCATATTTCTTGAGCATAGTGTAGCAGACGGAAAGCTTGCTTGCCGCACTTGTCCTCAAATCTTCTTCCGAACTCTCGTTGGCGGTGAATTCAAAAGGATCCACAGCCTCTGAGTAATAGCCCTTCTCCATGGCCTCGTTTCCTATCTTGTAATAGAGGTTGGAGAGATCCTCCCTATATCCGGCATTGTCAGGATTGCTCTTGAATGCCTTGTAGAGGGCATCGGCGGCTTTGTTGTCCTCGCCGAGGGCCTTGTATGCCACATATTCCTTATATGCCACGGAAGCGTTGAACGGGCTGCGCTTCTTATAGTCGTTGATGTAGTAGAGGGCGTCGTTGTAGTAACCGCGTGAAAGGGCCGTGTTTACGAGGTAGTTGAAGGCCTCGCTGGAGTGTGAACGCTCATAGACACGTCCGTATGCCGTGTACGGGTCGTTGGCGTTGGCATATCCGGCCTGGTCTTCCTGAACCTGGGTAATCAGCCTGTCGATCATCGCCGAACGCGGCTGCTCGCGAAGGAATACCAATGCCTCTCCGTGCCTGCCCTGTGAGCAGAGGATGTCTGCGTGCTTCTTGATCAGGGTGTAGTCCCCGGTGCGGGCGGCGCCTTCGCCTGAAAGCTTCTTTGCTTCCTCAGTCCTTCCGGTCTGGAGAAGAAGGTTGGAAAGACGGATGTAGTAGTCTGCGTTGTTCGGGTTGAGCTTGATGAGTTCCAGGTTGCTGGCAAGTTCTCCGTCTATGTCTCCCTGCTTTTTCTGCTCCTGGGCCTTGATCTCGAAGCGGTATGCGCTTTCATTCCTGATCAGGCTGTCGTCAGGATAAATCTCCTGAAGTCTCAGAAGGAGTTTGTCCGCCTCTACGAAGTTGTGCTGGAGACGGTAGATTTCAATCTTCTTCTTCCACCAGCCCTTGCTGTAAGGGTTGGATTCAAGCAGCTCGTTTATGTAGCAGATTGCGCTGGCGTAATTCTTTGTGTCGTATTCCACGTTTACGATGAGCTCTCTTGCGTGGGTGTTGCTGTCGTCCTCCAAAAGCGCGTTGTGGAGATATCTCCTGGCGTTTTTGTAGTCCTTGATGTGATAGAAGTACCAACCGTCAAGTTCAAGGAACGGAGACAGGGATCCGTAATAAGGCCTGGCCTCGTCCAGCATATACTTTCCGGCCTCCCATCTTCCTTCGCGGAATGCCTGTCGGATGGCGTTCTCATAGTGGTCCGGAGTATGGATCTTGGCACCGGCCTCAGGCTGGAAGCCTAAGAGAAAACATACCGTCAAACTCAGTATACAGATAATCTTTCTCATTACTTTTTGTGTCCTTTATGCTGCATGTCACCCCAGACGGCTCTGGTACGGAAGATATAGTTTGCATATCCCTTGAGTGAGAAGAAGGTGATGAGCGGATGGTAAATAAAAGGTTCAAGACAGCCTGCAACAAGAAGCTTGAGGTAGCTTTTAATGTGGTTGTAGGAGCCGCCCTGGATAAAATCGTAAAAGATAATCAAACCCGACAGCATGATGCTGAAGAGGTAGATCGTACAGAGCATGACCCAGAATGAGAGCCAGTTGATACCTCCGGTGAAGAGGAGGTAGATGAGCGAGATGAGTCCGAGCGCCTCGATGACAGGGGCGAAGAACTCGAAGATGATTTCGTACGGGAAGGTGATGAGTCCGAGCTGCTTGTAGTATGGCTTGAACGCCATCTTCTTGTGCTTGTCTATGAGCTGGATAAGACCACGGCCCCATCGTGTTCTCTGACGGTTCATGGTCTTGAATGTGGCAGGACCCTCAGTCCAGCAGCAGGTGTGCGGAATCTGGACCACCCTGTACTCCTTGTGGAAGTCGCAGCAGTAGCCAATCATTCTCCAGAGCATGTCCATATCCTCGGCGAATGAGTCGTAAGAGTAACCGCCGGCGGCGATGACCACCTCGGTGTTGAACAGTCCGTAACCTCCCGATACGTTAGGCATGGCGTTGATGTTTGACCAGCCCATCTTACCGATGAGGAAGGAACGCTTGTATTCGAGGTCCTGGAAAAGAGGGAACGGCTTTGATGACGGCCTTTTTTCTATTACCTCGCCCTTGCTGTTGAGGAGGAAGCCGTTGGAAATACTCATCGTTCCGGATACGGCTATCACTCTCTCGTCCTGAAGGACAGGGAAGATACACTCGTAGATCGCGTCCTTTGCAAGGAGACAGTCGGCGTCGGTGTTGATGAAGTATGGGTTTGTCACCACGTTGAGACCACCGTTGATGGCGTCGGCCTTGGTACCTCCGTTGACCTTGTCCACTACGGTGAGTTTGTTGTACTTAGGATTCAGGGACTTGAAGAGCCTCTTGAACGGCTGGCAATGTACCTTATACACGTAGTCGTAAGGAATCTCCACCAGCTCGAAGGCGTCAATCATCTTCTCAAGGGTCTTGTCCTTGGATCCGTCGTTCACGATGACGACTTCAAAGTTCGGATAGTCCTGTGAGAGTAGGGAGTTGACATTATCCACAATTGAGTTCTCCTCGTTGTACGCTCCGGCGACGATTGATACTCCCTTCGTGTAAGGAGAGGAGTCGATCATGCTTCGGATGTATTTCTTTCCCCATTTCTGGTTTTTCTTGGCCTGCTGGTCGGCCATGATGATCAAGACGACGTAGATGATAATCAACGACATCGAGTAGAAAAACACGAGGTTTCCGTAGACGTATAAGAATGCGCTTATCATTGTAGTTCGTATATCATTTTAAGTGCGCCGATGGAGTCGATTTTCTGCATGAGGGTTGACTGCTCCGGATCGGTCGTTTTCTGCTGCAGGAGGACGAACTGGTAACGCCCTTCCTTGTTATTGTCGTACAGACACCTCAGGGCGGCTTCCTTGGTCTCCTTTGAAGGGGAGTCCTCGTAGG
Organism: uncultured Bacteroidia bacterium; assembly: GCA_902795785.1. Classification (GTDB taxonomy): domain Bacteria; phylum Bacteroidota; class Bacteroidia; order Bacteroidales; family UBA932; genus Cryptobacteroides. The sequence continues at coordinate 10,182 of CADBMK010000008.1, forward strand.
CTGCCACGAAGAACTCGTTGTATTTGTTATTCTTTGGAACGCCCAGGGCCTTTATAATCTCTCTCTTTGTTTCCTCGATCTGGTCAGGATACATTTCCACGAGTTTGTCGTAGGTCTCCTCCGAGTTTACGAGGTGGATTGACTTGATGGCCGCTTCACGGCATTTATAACTCTTTGATGTAAGGAATAGAGGAATTTCGGCTTTTTCCTCGTCCGTTCCGAAGAAACCGACCTCGTTGATCATGAAACTTGCAGCGTCCTCGTTCTCAAGGTTGTTGGCAAGGTTGATGAAGTTAGGCATCTTCTTGTCCTGTGCTTTCATCCACGCAAAGGTGTAATGGAGCATCATCGTGTACATTGAAGAACTGTTGTGCTCGATGTCCTCAAGAAGGAATTTGTACGGGTCGTTGATACCGCAGACGATGAAGCACAGACGTGCCATCAACCTGGTGTCGTAGTCCCTGTGGTTCACATAGTTGGCCAGACGTCCTTCCGATACTACGAGCTGTAGCATGGCCATCATCTGGATGGTGTTGAAAACGTCGTGTCCCTCAAGGAGGCTCTTTTCACAGTACTCACGCACTCCGCAAACCGTTGCGAGTATCTGAAGATTGGGGAAATAAGCAAGCTCGGTCAGGCTTGTACGGATGGACACGAGGATAGGAATGAAGGACTTTGCCTCACTCTTGATTTCATCCTCGTCTTTGCCGTCGCACTTCTTAAGAAGTTCAATCATGCTTGAAGCCGGCATACTGTCACTCAAGAGAATCTGCTTGATTGTCTCGGTGTACTTGTCGGCAATGAGTGCCTGGTGCTTATTGCGACGGTTGCGCCTTTGGACTCGGAACGCGAAAACGAGTCCAAGAAGAATCAAGGCTACGCTGCAGCAGAATACTATTGTGTATGCTACTGAAATCTGCCACGACCATCCTGAAAAATGATTCTGGATTACAAACCAGTAATACCTAATCGTATCCCACCCGTAGAATCTAATGTCTTCCATTTTCTGGTGTTCGAAGGGTTAATAAAAACGGGCGAATTTAGAATTTTTTTATGGCTTATCCAAAAATTGCTTTCTCATTTCACTAGGAGTGGTTCCAAAGTACGTTTTGAAGCATTTGCTGAAGTAGTGGTGAGAGCTATATCCCAGTCTGTAAGCGATTTCGGTAATTGGAAGGTTTGTTGTCTTCACCATCTCGCTGGCGATTTTCATCTTGGTCTGGTTTACGTATTCGTTCACTCCGAGGCCTGTCAGGGCCTTGACTTTATTGTAGAGTGACGAGCGGCTCATCAGCATGCTTTGGGCAAGGAATTCCACGTCAAGTTCCGATGAATCGAGGTTCTCCTGTATGATATTGTTAAACTTCAGGATGAACTGTTCGTCCACTGATGCAAAGGTGTTCTCCACGGCTCCTGTGTTGTCGGTCGATTTGTTCAGGTTCACCCTTGCTTTCTCCCTGTTCAGAAGGAGGTTCCTTGCCACGACAATAAGGAAGTCGTTGTCAAAAGGCTTTGGAATGTAGGAGTCCGCACCTATCTTGTATGCCGTCAGGACGCTTTCTCCCTCGGTTTTTGCCGTGAGAAGGATTACTGGAATGTGGCTTATGTTTATGTCGTTCTTGATGGCGGTGCATAGCGCGAATCCGTCCATTTCAGGCATCATTACGTCGCTGATCACGAGGTCGGCCACTTCCGGGCCCCTCAGTTTTTCAAGGGCCTCTACTCCGTTAGATGCAACCTGCACCTTCTTGAATTGGTCTGAGAGGGATTCCTGGAGGAAGTCCGTCAGGTCTTTGTTGTCATCAACCACGAGTACCGTCACCGTCTTGAGATTGATGTCTCCCTCCTTGAACTCATTGGCAGTAACGCTCTCCTCGTAGAACGCCTGCGGCTGCGCAGGCTTAGCCGGTGCGTTTTCCATCAGCGGCAGGTCGAAATAGAAGGTGGATCCTTCCGTCTCGTTGTTGAACGCACCCATCGTGCCTCCGTGAAGGTTGATGAGTTTGTATGAATAGGCGAGTCCGAGCCCCGTTCCCTGGGCGTTAAGTTGGCCCTGGGCGAAGCGTGAGAAGAGTTTTGTCTGTGTTTCCTTGTCCAGACCAGGTCCCTGGTCCTTCACGGCAATCCTTACGATGTCCTTGGACGTCTTGTGGATTGATACAATCACCTTTGTGTGCTCCGGAGAGAACTTCAGGGCGTTCATGAGGAGATTGGACAGGACGATGCGGCACTTCCATTTGTCGAACCACACGCGGAGGTTCTCGCAGTCGCTGTCAAAGACTATCTCGATATGTTTTTCGTTATACTCGGTCTTGAATTCGTTGATAATCTCCATGGCCCAGGCTCCGATTTCGGTCGGCATCTTCCTGAGGGCGTTGCCCGAGTTGTTGATTCTGTTGATGTCCAGCACCATGTTGATAAGGTCGACCATGTTATGGACGTGTTTGTAGATTCCCTTGAGGGATGTGGCTACTCTCTGGTCCATGTCGTCCGTCTTTTCCAGAAGCCTCTTGAGAGGTGCGTGGATAAGTGTGAGCGGTGTTCTGATCTCGTGGCTGACGTTCACAAGGAACTGGATCATCTGCTCGTTGTCAAGTTCTTTCTGCTTCAGCAGGCGCTGCTCTATCCTTTCGTCGCTTCTTGCCCTGTGCTGGAGGTAGAGGTTATATGCCAGGCATCCTCCAAGCACCATCAGCAGGAAGATGAACCATGGATTGGTGTAAAGCGGCGGCGTAATCTTCAGTTTCAGGATTTCCGACGGGGTTGACCATGATCCGTCTTTCTGGAGATATGAAGCTGTGATTGTATAGTTTCCGTCCGGAAGGGGCGGGATGGTGGCTATGTTGCGGTAGGTTGTAATTTCTCCGTTGATTTTGCCGTTGAATTGGAATTTGAAAAGCCTCTGGGTGAAGAGATCGTAACTGTCCAACGCTATGTGGATGTCGAAGGTGGAGTAGTGCTCAGCCACCTTGAGTTTCTTCAGATTGACGCAGGACATCCTCTCTCCGTTGACCACGGCTTCTACAAGGGTGACCCTCGGCTGCCTGTTGACCTTCTGGGCCAGGGCCTTAGGCGCTATCACCAGTCCTGAAGGACCTCCCATTATCATATACCTGCTGTCGTCGAGCGTCGAGATTGCGTTGATCTCGTTGTGCGGGAAGCCGTCGCTCTCGTCAAAAATCTCGAATCTGCCGGTGGACTCGGTATAGCAGAACAGCTTGTTGTCCGCAGTGATCCACAGCCTGCCTGCGTTGTCGAACTGCAGCCTTGTAATCCTTCTGAACATCTGGTTCTCAAGGAATTGTACTTCTCCGGTCTTTATGTTAAGATTGGCGAGTTTCCCGGATTTGACGAACCATATTTTTCCGTCGTTGTAGTCGGCGGCGGTTGCGTCTATGCCTGATTTGTTGTATATGTTCCTTATAGTCCTGCCTTCCCTGCTTATTTCGAAGAGTCCGCCGCGGCCGATGGCATAGCAGATGTCCTCGCTCAGGTAGATGATGCTCAGGCCCTTGGTCTTGCTTTTATCGAGGTTCTTGTAATCTATATAGGTATGGCTCTTTGTGTCGTAGACATACATCCTGGATCCCATGAAGAAAATGTCTCCGTCAATGTTGTAGACGTTGGTCGGTACTCCCGAGCTGAATTCCTCCCTGTCTGTCTGCGGGTCTTTCAGCGTGAACTTCCGGATATGGCCGCTCTGCTTTTCAAACAGGTAGAGTCCCTTTCCGTAAACGGAGCAGATGAGGCAGTCCCTGTCGAATTCCGTCAGGGATGTAATCTTCATCTTCTTCATTTCAGGGTAGTGCTTGAATTTGCCTGTCTGGATGTCAAACCTGTTAACACCCTCACCGTCGGTTCCAATCCATACGGTTCTGTCGTCATTCTCTTCGTATATTGATTGTACCTGGTTGGCGCTCAGGCCGTTGTCCATGCCGAAGTAGGTGGCCTGGTAGGACCTTATTGATGTCTCCCTTATGGCGATGACTCCGTATTTCACGCTTCCTGCCCAGACATTGCCCTCGCAGTCTTTGTAAAGGCTGGTAAATGAATTTGTGGGAAGTTTCTGGCCACCCATTTCCCTGCGGCTGTTCAGGGAAACCACCTTGTTGGTGAACGGATCCAGGCAGAGTATGCCGTCTTCGTCTGTTGCCAGCCATAATTCATTGTAATATGGCAGCATGTCAAGGGTAAGGCTGCTGGAAAGTCCGTCCTCTTGCGTGAATCTGTGGATTGTTCTTCCTTCCAGGTCTGTGCTGAAGATACCTTTATGATATACGCTTATGAAGATTCTATCCCTCCATCTTTCCGCCGTAAGGTAGATTGCATCGTCGGGGTTGGCCTCGTCCTTCAGGAACGTCCTGAGACTCTTTTTGGATTTAGAGTACAGGTAAGGCCTGTGGTAACGGCAGACAATGAGAAGTTCATCCTTGGAAATAGGGATGAGTTTGCTCAGGTCATGTCCCTGGACCGAGTTCTTCATCTCCTCGAAGGTCTGGCTGTCCTCGTTGAAACAGAAGATGCCTTCGCTGCCGCCGCAGCAAAGCGTCCCGTCCCATTCTTCAATTATAGGACACGAATGGGAAAGCAATACTTTGAAGGAGTCTGATTCCCTGTCGTAAATTGAGACGCCGGCCTCGGTGTTGACCCATAATCTGCCTTTTTTGTCAAGATGAAGGCCGCTTATGTATGTTCCCTTGATGACCGTCTTGTCTTTGCCGGAATCGATATAGTTGTAGATTTCGTTATTCTTGAAGGAATTCAGGCCGAATTTGGTTCCTATCCAAATGCAGTTTGTGCTGTCAGATGCAACGCAGAGTATTCCAGGCTGGGAAAGGCCGTCGGATGTATTCAGGTGTTTCAGATTAAACCAGGTCTCCGCATGGGCTGGGAGAATGTGAATAATCAGGCACGTCAGAAAAACGATAACTTGGGTTACTCTTCGCATCTAGGGGATAATTCTTGTTATTAATTATTATGGTTAGGCAAAATTATTTAAAAAATGAGATACTTCTGTGTGGTTTGTTAAATTTTGGACGTTTTTACCACATTTATGGACAAAAAGGACTATATACTGAGGATGTATTTTTATACCTTAGCATCCGGTTGGAAACGCGCCCCACTCCCCATTATTCTGACTGATTGTCAAGAAGGGGCGTTTCCTTAGTGTATTAGTTTCCATAATTTGGTTGTTAATAATAGGTTACCGCATCCCGACGCGAGTCGCGATGCGGTTTTTTTGTCAAATCTTCGGATTTTGCCTATTTTCGTCATGTTTTTTCAGGATGGAAGATTTACTCTATTTCAACATAGCACCCGGGGTTGAGGCCTTCTCCACAAGGAGGGACTCTTCTCTGCCGTATCCGGTGATCCAGATGCATCAGGTCCATAAGACCAAAGTTTACCTGGTTGACAAGCCGGGGATAGAAAGGGATGAACTTGACGGCTATGATGCTCTCATTACAAATGTCAGGAACGTTGCCATTGGCGTAAGAAGTGCGGACTGCTTCCCGGTTCTGATATATGATCCGGTGCACAGGGCAATTGGTGCCGTGCACAGCGGATGGAGGGGAACCTGCCAGAAAATTGCCTCGGTTACCCTTCTCGAGATGGCAAAGAATTTCGGTACTGTTCCCAAGGATGTTAAGGTTGTGATAGGACCTGGAATCAGGGTTGACAGTTTCCAGGTGGGGGAGGAGGTGCCTTCTGCATTCAAGACGGCCGGTTTTCCTCTGGATAAAATCTGGTCTTTCCGCGGACCCTGCGTTGAGGGATCCTGCGAGGGCGGCCATCATATAGATCTTTGTGCCGCAATCAAACATACCCTCAGTGAAGCGGGTGTCCTTCCATCCAATGTCTACGACTGCGGAATCGATACTTATACCGCCCCGGATTTCAACTCTTACCGCCGCGAGGGCCGCAGCGCCAAGCGTATCATCTCGTCAATTATGCTGGTTTAGGATGAAATAGGTGACAATCGGAAGAATGTCACCGAGCAGGTCCACAAGCTTCTGAGTGGCTGTCTTCACCCTGTATTGAACAGTCTTTACAGCCACGTCCGTTATTTCGGCAATTTCCTTGTAGGTCCGTTTCTCGAATCTGCTCAGTTCGTACGCAGCCCTCTGCTCCATAGGCAGCGATGCAAGGGCCTTCTCGAATTTTTCATAAATCTCTTTTGCGGAGTACGGCTGCAGGTCGATGTTTGTCTCTATGAGCGCCATCCTCAGGGATGACAGCATCTTTTTGTGTGTATTCTCCCTGGATATATGGTCAAGGCATCTGTTTCGTGTGGCGATGTGAAGATAGGCGCCCACGTTTTCTCCGATATTCAGTTTTGAGGCGTTTTCCCAGATATGAACCATAAGGTCCTGAACCAGATTCCTGGCGTCTTCGTTATCCACGTAATTGCGCGCGTATGCTAAAAGAACAGGATACCATTTCCGGAAAAGGCTGTCAAATGCGGCCTTGTCATTCGTTCTGATCCTTTCAATTAACTGTTTGTCTGTCATGGCGTGCCATTAATCCGGTTATCCAAAGATAATTAAAGAAAATTGTAAGAAAAAATATAAGATTTCGTTTATCCTTTTTCCATGTATCCCCGTTATATGTTTGTAATGACTTTGAAAATTGATTATGGATATAGACGAAAAAATGAAAGAAATGCTTTCTGATTATTTCCGCGGCCTTCTCACCGGTGATGACGCGCTCAAGGTGGAAGCCTGGATAACAGAAAGCGGTGAACATAAAAAAATCGCCGATGATTACTGCAAGGTGGAACTTCTCGCCGGGCAGGTTGAGGCAAGGCGCAGTGTTGATGTCGAGAAAGCTCTTGGAGACGTTCACAAGGCCATCCGCAGAAACAGATGGGCATCTTATGTAAGGTCCGTCCGTGCCGTAGCCGCAGCCGTTGTCATCGGTGTGCTTGCATTTACCTCATACGTCACATATAACTACTATATGTCATCTGACAATGCGATGATAGACGTGACCAGCACCACCGGGATGATGTCTTGTACAACGCTTCCTGACGGTTCTGTCGTGTGGCTGAATTCAAATTCCAGACTGTCATATCCGGCCCGTTTCAACGGAAAGGAAAGAAAGGTAATCCTTGACGGAGAAGCCTATTTCAAGGTCCAGAAACTTTCCGGAAAGCGTTTCATCGTTGAGGCCGGACCTGTTGACGTTGAGGTTACGGGTACTGAGTTCAACGTGGAATCTTATTCCAAGTACAGCACGGAAGTCAGGACTACCCTGGCATCGGGACATGTGAACCTTTCCTATACGGACCTTTCCGGCAAGGTTCACGTGGTAAAGATGAACCCGGGCCAGCAGTATACCTATGACAAGGCTTCCGATAAACTGACCTATGCCGCAGTGGATCCCGTAACGGAGTGCTCATGGAAGGACGGTAAGCTCGTGCTGAACCATACCCAGCTGCCGTCGGTGCTCAGGATGCTGGAGAACAGGTATAATGTAAGGTTCCTCGTGAAAAACGAGAAATGCCTTGAGAACTACTATACCGGCACATTCTCGGATCAGAGATTCGAGGTTATCCTGGAGAACCTCTGCAGGACTACGGATATTCATTTTGACATTGATACAAACTATTATGAGAAAAGTGTAAATGACAGACAGATGATAATCGTATATTAATCTAACCAAATTATTAATCCTAAAATCTAATCAATCAACCATGAAGTGCAGAATTATTACTGCTCTTGCCTGTTTGATGCTGACAGTGTCGGCAATTGCGCAGACCAGAGCGATAACCGTTCATGCCACCAATCGCCCTATCTCAGAAGTTCTGAAGACGATTGAAAAGAAGAGCGGTTATGAATTTTTCTACAATGATGCGGCCTTCGACCGGAACAGGAAGGTCAGTGTCAATGCAGAAGAAACGGATGTACTCAAGATTCTTGAGACAATCTTCTCCGGCACTGGTGTTCAGGCTTCGATAGTGAAGAACAACATCGTTCTTACCAACAAGCCTGCCGAGCAGAAGGCGCCGGGCACCAAATCAAAGAAAATTACTGTTTCCGGAAGAGTAACTGACGCTACCGGAGCTCCTGTAATGGGCGCCGGCGTCCTTATCGCAGGTACCACCAAAGGTACTGTGACCGATCTGGACGGTGCTTACTCCATCGAGGTGGAGCAGAATCAGGTCCTCAACTTCAACAGCCTCGGTTTCGAGTCCGTGGAAAAGAAGGTAGGGGACAAGTCGGTTATCAACGTGACCCTCAGGGAAGATACACAGCTTCTCGAAGAGGTCGTCGTAGTAGGTTATGGTACACAGGCACGCAAGACCCTTTCTACTTCCATCGCAAAGGTGGACGGGGAAGCTCTGCGTGACGCCCCTGTATCCACGGTCGGAGACGCTCTCAAGGGTAAAGTGACCGGTCTCCGTGTACAGTCAAACAATAACCTCCCTGGTGAGGCTCCAAGATTCATGATTCGTGGAGGTTCTTCAATCAACAGAAGCAACGACCCTCTCTGTCTTGTCGACGGTGTGGAAAGAAGCTTCGAGGATATCAACCCAAACGATATCGAGAGCATTGAAATCCTCAAGGATGCCGCTTCAGCGGCAATCTATGGATCACGTGCATCAAACGGTGTAATCTTCATCACTACAAGAAAGGGAAACTCTTTCAAGGCCCCTCAGATTGTATTTGAGGCGCAGGTGGGTGTCAATACCCCTGCAAAGAGATGGAATCTCGCCAATTCAAGGCAATACCTCACCATCGTTCGTCCGGCAGTCCTTCAGGGACCTAACGCCCAGGCTATCCTCAATGGAGCAAACGGTGCGGGTGTCGGAAACACCAACGCAACGGATATTTACTCAACCCGTTATCTTAACGAGGGAGAGGAGGTCCCGGCAGGTTATTTTACAATGCCTGACCCTGTGGATCAGAGCAAGACAATCCTCTATACAGACACTGACTGGCAGAAGGAATGGTACAGCACCTCATTCTACCAGAAAGAATACATCGGTATCAACGGCGGAAACCAGGGAGTCAAGTATGCCGCTTCACTGGGATATCTCGATGATGCCGGAATGGTTGCGATGACAGGTTACAAAAACCTCACGATGCACGGAAACACCTCTTTCAAGGTTACCGACAATATCGAGGCCACGACAACCTTCGACTTCAGCCGCAACGTCAAGCATCCTATGACCAGTGACTACTTTGCCACCCTCGGTAGAGGTCTCATGATGGCTCCTACCCACATTGGAAAGTATGCTGACGGGACATTCGCCACCGGTGGTACCAATAAGAATCAGCAGACAGCCGAGTTCTATGAGAAGTTCTATGACCGCGAGCAGTGCCGCCAGAAGTTCATGGGAGACCTTAATGTGAAGTGGACTCCGTTCAAGTGGCTTACGGCAACCGCGCAGTATGCCATCTATGACAACTCGTACCGAGGTAGCTATTATGCATACGGCGAGAGAGAAGGATCGGTAAACTTTGTTTCAACAAACCGTTCTACATCTGAAAGCCGCACGGAGACGCTCCGCCAGGATGTTCAGGGCTACCTCGCATTCAATAAGACCTTTGCAGGAAAGCATAAGGTTGACGGAACCCTCGGAGCCGACTATAGCAAGTGGACATATTACAGCCTTTCAGCATCCAACACGGGTGCCATGGACGATAAGATTCCTTATCTGCAGTCCGGTTCCGACAATACTTCCGGAACGATGTCAATGAGCAACGCCGAGTATTCTACCGCCCTCCTTTCATATTTCGGCCGTGTAGGATACAACTACGCTGATAAGTACGTCCTCTCCGCTACGTTCAGGGCCGACGGTTCTTCACTCTTCCTCGGCAACAACAAGTGGGGTTACTTCCCGGCAGTTTCCGCAGCCTGGGTAATCAGCGAGGAACCATTCTTCAAGAAGTGGACAGACACTGTCAACGCCCTCAAGATCAGGGCTTCATACGGTCAGACCGGTAACAACGATATTCCTCGTACAGCTCCTCTGGGCTCTTACAGCGGAAG
>CADBMK010000009.1 GCA_902795785.1 uncultured Bacteroidia bacterium
GATGCAGGATGACGTCCTGATTCCCTCGCCGTCGGCAAGGCAGTTCTCGCAGGCGAACTTGAGGTCTTCAGTTACCATATGCATGATATATTCGCGGTCCTGACGGGCGCCGTAGAGGATGGTGGAGTCATCCGGGCTGACTACGTGGTCAATCCAGTAGCAGTCGCCGAATTTCTTGATCTTATTGAATGTGGAAAGCGCCCTGAAGTAGCGGGCAACTCCCTCATAGTGGTTGTAAATCTCAGGGGTGACATTGTCCTTGGCGTTCTTCATATTGTCAAGCATATATGCCACCTGACGGAGAAAGCCCCAGTTTGAATAGCTCCATCCGGATGCTGTCGCCGCAGTGTAGCGGTCAGGCCAGAGGAATGATTCCGATTCCTTGGTTCCGCAGAGGTCGGTGTACATATCGTCTCCCTGTGCGATGGCGTCGAAAGAAGGGAGGGCGGTATCTATCAATCCGTTTGTATAGTACTGCAGGTCTGTCTTGGTCTTGAAGAACTGCTCTGCGCCGAACTTGTCCTCCGGAGTCCTTTCAAAGAAGTCGTCGCAAGAGGAAAGAAGCATCAGCGAAGCAAGGCCTGCCGCAAATTTTATGACGTTGTTTTTCATTTCGCTTCAATGTTAGAGGGTGAGACTGATACCGAATGTGAATGTCTTCAGGAGAGGGTAGCTGTAGCCGTCACCCATTGTGGTAGATGTTCCTGAGTGGAAGTCTGAGTCTCCGTTGCCGATAACTTCAGGGTCGAACATTGAAGTATGCTTGAACATAGGAGACCAGGTGAAGAGGTTCTCACCGGTCACATAGACTCTGAGCTGCTGAACCTTGATCTTTGAAAGAAGGGACTGCGGGAAGCTGTAGTCGAGTGTGAGGGTCTTCAGGCGGACATAAGCCGCATTCTGAAGGAAGTGGTCTGAAGGGAAGGTGAGGGCACCCTTGGCGGCATCTGCCGTGCCATAGGTCTGGCGGGTCCAGTAAGCATCCGGATTTGTGAGTTTCCAGTCTGACTCAGACTTGTCCAGAATTGCGTGGGTGTTCTGCTGATCCTTGAGCGCATAAGCGTATGCACGTCCGTAAGAACCCCAGAAGAAGTCTGTTCCCTGAGAAGGATACCAGTCTCTCTTGCCTACGCCCTGGAGGAAGCAACTGAGGCCGATTCCGTTCCACTTGAAGTCGAGGTTGAGACCGAACTGGTAGCGAGGCATCTCGTTTCCGATGCGGTCCAGGTCGCCGTGGTTGTCTGTAGTCCAGGCCCCGGTGTTGATGACCTTGTCTCCGTTGAGATCCTTGAACTTTAGGTCTCCTGCATATGGACCGGAAACAGGGTAGAAGTTGTGGAACTCATCCTTATACCAGGCTGCAGCCTCCGAGTTGGACTGGAAGAGTCCGTCGGTGCGGAATCCCCAGATTTCTCCGAGTTCCTTGTCCTTGTAGTAGTTGAACATGTTGCCGCTCTGGTTGTAGTACTTGGTTACCCAGGTACGGCTGTCCCAGAGGCTTCCCTTTACGCTGTAGTTGAAGTCCTTGCCGGCAATCTTGAATGCGTCTCTCCAGGAAACGGTGAGCTCCCATCCCTTTGTCTGGAGGGCTCCGTAGTTGCCCTTAGGAGTTGCGTCTCCGAAGGTGGCAGGGATTTCAGGACCTGCGATATAGAGGTCTGTGGTGTTCCTGATGTAGTAGTCGGCAGAAACTGAGAGCCTGCTTCTGAGGAAGTCGGAATCGAATCCGAGGTCATAGGTGGTAACCTTCTCCCAGGTGAGGTTGTCAGGAACCACTGAAGGATCGCTGACCTTGTTCTGGAATGTGCCGTCGAATACTGCGGAAGTCTTGTTGACTCCGAGTGTGGTAAGGAAGGCGTAAGCCGCAACGGTACCGTTTCCGAGCGTACCTGCGTTAGCCCTGATCTTGAAATTGTCAAGCCACTTTCTTGTAGGCTTCATCCAAGGCTCCTCTGAGATTCTCCAGCCGATTGATGCTGAAGGGAAGAAGCCCCAGCGCTGTGATGAAGGGAATTTTGAACTTCCGTCATAGCGTGCGGAAACCTCGAAGATGTATCTTCTGAGCAGTGAGTAGTTGGCGCGGCCGAAGAAGCCCACGATTCCGTACTCGCTTCCGTCCTGGATGAGTTCAACCTCCTGGCCGTCCATAAGCTCGAAGTTAGGGTTGGAAGGGTAGAGGAGTCCAGTGCGGAATACGCCGCGGCGGTGATAGATGTTCTCCTCAAGGTTCCATCCTGCAACTACGTTGAGATTGTGGTTCTCTCCGAGTTTCGGAGTGAAGGTGCCGATTACATTGGCAGTGATGTGCTCAGTATTGTAATCGTAGTATCTGTGGTAAGAATCTGTCTGCTTTACGTAATCACTCGTTGCTCCCGGAGTTACGCTGTAGGCCACAGGGGCAACGTAGCGGTCGAGACCTCTTCTTGTTGACTTGAATGCAAATTCTCCGCGGATCTTGAATACGTCCTTGAACGGCTCGAGTGTGACTCCTGATGAAGTGGTGAGAGTAAGGCGTCTGTCCTCCTGTGCGGAATTGCCATCGTTGAAGGCTGCATAACCGCCGGCCGCTGCTGCAACCGTATATGTTCCGTCCTCGTTATAAACAGGAATACAAGGAAGACCCATCATTGCAATCTGTCTGAGCTGGCTGCCCACGTTGCCGTCGTTCTTGGAGAAGATCGGCTGGGTGTAGTTCATCTTGTACAGTGAAGTGTTGTTGTCTATGCTGAGCCAGTCGTTGACCTTGACATTGAGCTTGACGCGGAAATTGAAAGCGTCGTAGTCCTCGTTGCCGAGTTTATAGATTCCTTCCTGTGTGTAGTATCTTCCGGAAATACCGTAGTTGAGTTTGCCGGATGAACCGTTTACTGAAAGGTTATGGGTGGTTGTGGTGTTGCTTGGCTTGTAGAACATACGGATGTAGTTCTCATTGCCGTAATAGAGATAGCGTCCGTTCCAGATTTCGTAGAGGTTGGTGTCGCCGTTGGCAACGTGCTGACGGTATCTCTCAAGGTAGTCCGTAGGAATCTGGTAGATATTCATCTTGGTTGGACGGATACCCTCTGATGTAGGTGTGGCGTCATGTCCGAGCCAGTGTGCATAGAATATTTCAGTGAAGTCAAGACCGTTGTCAACGATATTGTCTTCCCACTTCACGGTTCTGATGTTGAGTGAGACAGAACCGTTGTAGTTTACGGTCACCTTGTCTTCCTTAGCGTTCTTGGTGGTCACGAGGATTACTCCGTATGCGGCGCGTGCACCGTAGATGACGGATGAAGAAGCGTCCTTGAGGACAGAGATGCTCTCCACGTCGTTAGGGTTGACGGACGAGAGTTCACCCTCAACGCCGTCGATGAGGACGAGGGCTCCGCCGCCCTGGCCGATGGAGTATGAGCTCTTTGATCCGCCGGATGATCCGCGTGATACATAAGAAGTGGCGCCGCCACGGATATAGATGGATCCGCCGTGGGTAGGCTTACCGTCGCTCTGGACAATGCTGAGTCCGGCAACCTCACCCTGGAGTGACCTTGAGATGTTTGCGTTCACCCTGTCGTCCAGCACTTCACCGGAGATGTTCTCTACGCTGCCGACGAGCTGTGATTTCTTAAGGGTACCATAGCCGACGACCACGGTCTCCTCAAGCATCTGTGAGTCTTCCTTGAGGGCGAAGTCAATCCTGGCCTGGCCGCCTACGGCCTTCTCCATTGTGACGTAGCCGATGGAAGAACAGAAAAGAGTGGCGTTCTTAGGAACGGAGATGGAGTAGTTGCCGTCGAAATCGGCAACGACGCCCTGTGTGCCGCCCTTAATGTACACCGAAGCGCTCGGAACAGGCTCGCCGCTAGACGCGTCAGTCACCTTTCCAGAGACTTTAATGTTCTGCGCCCATGCTGAAGTTCCCATCGCCAGGAAAGCGATGACACTCAGAACGGACAGTTTTAATGTGGCTTTCATAAATAAGTGGTTATTTAGTTATAATTATGTCGGAATAAATTGCGCAGTGGTCTGACGGATAAAGGCCGTCGTACTTCTTTGTAAAGCAGCAGTACCTGAGCGGCTTTACCTCACAGCCCCTGAAATAGATGAAGTCTATTCTCTGGGCCTTCTCCATATCCTTTTTGATATTATGGGAATTGAACGTTCCGTGAGGACCCTTTATCTTCTTTGAAGGGAGATACTTATAGACATCAGTCCAATAGGTTCTGAGAAGTTCGGAAGAAGGAGTGTCAGGCTGAGTGTTAAGGTCACCCAGGAAGATTGCCGGCAGATTCTCCGTGTTGTACATCCTTGCCCTGTCTATTACGATCTGAGCCGCGTGAAGGTTGGCTTCCTTTGCAAGCGGCATATGAGAGAGCATGAGGAAGAATCTCTTTCCGGTCTTCCTGTCAAGGAAGGTGGCGCAGCAGCCCCCGCGCTTGAATTTCATCTCGTCCCATCCTCCGCTCATTACATCGGGAGTCTCAGAGTACCAGAAGTGGTGAGGGTCTGAAAGCTCAAGCCTGTCCGGATTGTAGATTATTGCCTGGGCCTTGTTGCCTGTTGAACCGTCTTCACGGTAAGGGCTGAAGATGAAGATTTTGTAATTGAGACCATACTCCTTGAAGAGTACGGGAAGTTCCCTGATCATAGTAGTGTCGACTTCCTCTGCTCCGAAGATGTCGTAGTCTATGTCCTTGATGGATTTGATCAGTCTTGCCTTCCTTACTTCCCAGGAGTATTCCTCCTTTCCAAGATCCGATCTCCAGAGATTATAGGAGCCGATCCTCAGGGAAGCGCAGTTTCCAACAAAACTGAACACTGTAAGAAATAGTGCGATCAGTGTCGATTTCATAAAGTTGTGGTTTTGTTGGATACAAAATTATACGAAAATTCCGCAGAAAAACCAACAGTGTTTACAAAACAAGGTTTTTATAATCTTGTTTTCTTTCGAAAGTAATTGATTATTAAGTATAAAACGTTTTTATAACACAGCTATACAAACAAGAAAAATAATGCTATATTTGTCGCATGAAAAAGCTTATTCCGGCAATTTTTGGAGCCATTGCTCTTGTGATTGCATCCTGTTCGGGAAAGGATGCAGATTATTTCTCATCCCTGGACAGATCTATTGAAAAACAGGAAATGTATGACCTAATCCATACCCATTCCGTGGATTCTCTGAGGCTTCTCTGCCAGATGTCCTCTTCAAGGGCGGCCAAGTGGAAGGCCTCCAGGGAACTGTACAACTATCTTAACTATAATGATATCGATTCCTGCTATCTGAGCGTGAAGGATATGTTGCGCTACAGCGGAAATGACCATTACAGGCAGACAGTCTCGCGCGTCTGCTACGCCAGTATTCTTTATAAGATGGATTCCCTTCAGGCGGCGAGAAGGGTTCTGGAGCGGATTGACACTGCAGGGATGGATCACGAAACACGCAGGGCCTATTACAATGCCGCATACCATATTTACGGTCTTCTGGGGCATGATCAGAAGGAATGTATCCCCCTTAAGTGGCGGGTTGTGGAGCAGTGGTGGAAAATTGACAGCACCAGGCTGGACTGCGCCTACTATCACAACGTGATGCTTAGAAGACGCAAGGTCAAGGCGGATTTTATAGGTGCAATCAATGCCTGCACCATAAAGACTCCCAATGATACGGCCAAATACAATTATTACCTTGCCAAGGAGTATATGGCCGCGGGCGATATGGCCACGGCAATCAAATACTACGCAATTTCCGCGGAATGCGATATGCGCCTTTCGGTCAAGGCCTATAACGCCCTTTTCGAACTTGCAAGGCAGCTCTTCAAGACCGGGGACATAGAAAGGGCGGACCGTTATATGCGCCTCACCCTAAAGGACGCCTATGCGTCCCATTACAAGTCCCGTTACGACGATGTCTCACGCTCCGAGATTGAAATCATGAACGTCCTTCTTGAGGAACAGACCCTTAAGAGGCGCGCTTACCTCATAGCCACTATAGTGGTCACGGTCTTCCTTCTGGTTGCTGTATTTTCCCTGTTCCTGGCTGTGCGCTATTCCAGAAGGCTTGATGTTTCAAGGGCCAAACTGGCTGAGACCTCAAAGATCAAGGATGACTTCCTTGCCATCTATATGGAGAAATGCGTGGATTATCTGAACAAGGTGGATGAATATCGTTCTTCCCTGAGGAAGGCGGCAAAGGAAGGCGGCCCGGCGGAGGTAAACGCAATGCTCAGGCGTCCTACATTTGTGAACGGAGAGTTTGAGAACCTTCTGAATAACTTTGACTCGGCGTTCCTGGGTATCTTCCCGGACTTCATCGAGAAGGTCAACGCACATATGCAGGAAGAGTATCGCTTCAACATCCCGGACAAGGCGGAACTGTCAACGGAACTGCGTATCCTCGCCCTTATCAGGATGGGTATTACCAAGAGGCAGAAAATTGCCAAGGTCCTGAATATGTCGGTCACCACCGTCTATTCATACCACAGCAATCTTCAGAAACATTCCATCCACAACGATTCTTCCTTCGATAAGGAAATTTCTTGTCTATAAATTTCTTATACTTGCATATATTTTTAACACTATCATGAAAAAAATCCTATTCATTGCAGCCCTGCTTACTGCAGGAGTCGTTTGCTTTGCACAGCAGCCGGCCTACGAATACACTGAGGCCGCCGACCTTACGATTATTGGAAAACTGATGCCTGGAAAGACCGCCAACCCATACCACAGGGTGGACACCACGCTTTACAAAGGTTTCACCAGGAGGGAGAACGAGATGGTCCGTATGTCTTCGGGCATGGCCTGCGTTTTCAAGACTGATTCAAAGAGCATCAGCATCATCACCAAATACGGACACTACGACGATCCTACAAACACCAATATGATTTCGGCAAGGGGCTATGACCTCTACATCCGCAAGGGAAATACCTGGCTCTGGGCCGCTTCAGGAGTGAATTCCACAAACAAACTCCAGAAACCTATGACCCTTATTAAGAATATGGACGGCACCATGCACGAGTGCCTCCTCTATTTCCCTACATACAGCGAGGAGTATTCAATCAGGATCGGAGTAGAGAAGGGCGCATCTTTAGAGAAGATTGAGAATCCTTTCCGTCACCGCGTGGCCATCTGGGGCTCAAGTTACACTCACGGCTCTTCAACCACACGTGCCGGCATGACATATCCTGCGCAGTTCACACGCTCAACCGGAATCCAGATGCTCTCCCTGGGATGCAGCGGAAGGTGCATGCTTCAGGATTACTTTGCAAATGTGCTTGTTGACGTTGATGCTGACGCCTTCGTGTTTGATACATTCTCAAATCCTAAGGCTGATATGATCCAGGAGAGGCTCGTTCCGTTCATCGACAGGATGATTGCTGCGCATCCGGGCGTTCCTATGATTTTCCAGCAGACAATCTACAGGGAGAAGAGAAACTTCGACCTTGAGGAGGAGAAGAAGGAACAGGATAAGATGGATATGGCGGCAAAGATCTTCAAGGAGATCAAGTCAACTCCTGAGGGACGCAGGAAATACAAGGATGTGTATTTCATCTCTACCTGCGCCACATCATCTGAGCATGATACATCCGTGGACGGAGTACACCCGGGAAACTACGGCTAAAAAAAAAAAAAAAAAA
>CADBMK010000010.1 GCA_902795785.1 uncultured Bacteroidia bacterium
AAGAACATCAAGAGCAGCGTCCAGAATTTCTGAATTACCAAAACCGTCAAAGAACGCCTTGTCCGCATGGCGTCTGAATTCAGACTTTCCCTGCGGTAATCCATTAAGAGATATGATAAAATTCTCGTTCATCTTAACTCCTAAAATAGATTAAGGGATGCAAAGATATAATTTTTTTTCCTATAATCAATCCTCATCACCGTTTTTTCTCTTGCGGTCCATAGGATCGAGAAGGATCTTACGGATACGCATAGAAGTAGGTGTAACCTCTACGAGTTCATCGTCCTGGATGTACTCCAGAGCCTCTTCAAGAGAGAATTTGATGGCAGGAGGCAGAATGATCTTATCATCCGAACCGGCTGCGCGGACGTTGGTGAGTTTCTTGGTTTTGCAGATGTTCACGTTAAGGTCACGCTCGCGTGTATGCTCACCTACTACCATACCGCAGTAGATAGGCTCGCCAGGCTCCACGAAGAAACGGCCTCTGTCAAGGAGCTTGTTCATTGAGTACGCAATGGCCTCGCCGGTCTCGAGAGAAACCAGGGAACCGTTGCTGCGGCGCTCGATCTCACCCTTGTAAGGCTGATACTCCTTGAAACGGTGGGCTACGATAGCCTCGCCCTGAGATGCAGTAAGGAGGTTGCTTCTCAATCCCATGAGTCCACGGGTAGGAATCTCAAACTCGAGAAGAGTCCTGTCTCCCCTTGGCTCCATATGGATGAGGGCGCCCTTGCGGCGGGTAGATATTTCGATTGCGGCACCTACGAACTGCTCCGGAACCTCGATTGAAAGCTCCTCGATAGGCTCGCAGCGCTGGCCGTTGATAGTCTTGTCAAGGACCTTAGGCTGGCCCACCTGAAGTTCGAAGCCCTCACGGCGCATAGTCTCGATAAGGACGGAAAGGTGAAGGACACCGCGGCCGAACACGACGAACGAATCGGCTGACACACCCGGCTTGACTCTGAGTGCGAGGTTCTTCTCAAGTTCCTTGTCAAGACGCTCCTTAAGATGCCTTGAGGTAACGAACTTTCCTTCCTTTCCGAAGAAAGGAGAATTGTTGATTGTAAAGAGCATGCTCATGGTAGGCTCGTCGATTGCGATTGGAGGAAGAGCCTCCGGATTCTCGTAATCCGCAATCGTGTCTCCGATTTCGAAACCGTCAACGCCTACTACCGCACAGATGTCGCCGCAGTGAACCTCGTCGACATTTGCCTTTCCAAGACCGTCGAAGCTCATAAGCTGCTTGATCTTGGCCTTCTGCTGGACGTCGTATCTCTTGCAGAGGGTGATATTCTGTCCTGTCTTGAGCACACCGCGGGTGAGCTTGCCGACAGCGATTCGTCCTACGTATGGAGAATACTCCAAAGAAGTAATAAGAAGCTGAGGAGTACCCTCTACCTGCTGAGGAGCAGGGATTTCTTCGAGAATAGCATCAAGCAGAGGGGTGATGTCCGAGGTAGGTTTTCTCCAGTCCGTTGACATCCAGCCCTGCTTTGCACTTCCGAAGATAGTCTTGAAATCAAGCTGTTCCTCGGTTGCGTTAAGGTTGAACATAAGGTCGAACACCTCTTCCTGAACCTCGTCAGGACGGCAGTTCGGCTTATCCACCTTGTTTACAACCACGATTGGCTTCTTGCCCATCTGGAGGGCCTTCTGAAGCACGAATCTGGTCTGAGGCATACAGCCCTCGAACGCGTCAACGAGGAGAAGCACTCCATCCGCCATGTTGAGAACTCGCTCAACCTCACCGCCGAAGTCGCTATGGCCCGGAGTGTCAATAATATTGATCTTAACGCCCTTGTACATCATCGAGACGTTCTTGGCGAGAATTGTAATACCTCTTTCCCTTTCGAGGTCATTGTTGTCGAGAATCAACTGTCCAAGATTCTCTGGCTGGCGGACAAGATTTGCCTGGTAGATCATACGGTCCACCATAGTGGTCTTGCCATGATCGACATGGGCGATCAGCGCTATATTCCTGATTTCCTGCATCTTAGCGTTCTTTTGTAACTACTGTCAAAAAATATCCCGCAAAAATACTGATTTCATCGGACAAAATAAACTTTTTCAGTAACTTTGTGCCTTCAAAACAAAAAAACAGAACAATGACGGAGAAAATCTTGATTCTCGATTCCGGTTCCCAGGTCACTCAGCTGATAGGCAGGCGATTAAGGGAACTTAACGTCTTCTGCGAAATCTATCCTTACAACAAAATCCCGGCTCTGGACAGTTCGGTCAAAGGAGTCATTCTCTCAGGCAGTCCATGTTCAGTAAGAGACAAGAACGCTCCACAGCTCAATCTCGAAGGCATCAAGGGCAAGTACCCTGTCCTCGGTATCTGCTATGGCGCCCAGTATCTTGCCTACAAATTCGGAGGAAACGTAGAAGGCTCCCTCGCACGTGAGTACGGTCGTGCGATTCTTGATGTTAAAGACGCTTCCTCACCTCTTCTTAAGGGCGTAGAGCTTCGTTCACAGGTTTGGATGTCTCACGGAGACACAATTTCAAAGCTTCCGGAAGGAGGCGAGGTAATTGCCTCAACGCAGGACGTTGAATACGCAGCCTTCCATATCAAAGGAGAAGAGACATACGCCGTACAGTTCCATCCGGAAGTATTCCACACAGTAGAAGGAAGCAAGATCCTCGGCAACTTCGCCCTCGGAATCTGCGGGTGCAAGGGTGACTGGACACCGGCTTCATTCATCGATACTACCGTGGCTGAAATCAGGAAGAAAGTAGGTGACGAAAAGGTCATCCTCGGACTCAGCGGCGGTGTGGATTCAACGGTAGCCGGAGTGCTCATCAACAAGGCAATCGGCCACAACCTCACCTGTATCTTCGTCAACAACGGACTTCTCCGCAAGAACGAATATGAAGACGTAATGGAGTCCTATAAAGATATGGGCCTCAACGTCATCGGAGCTGACGCTTCAAAGGAATTCCTCAGTCAGCTTGCAGGAGTTACCGAACCTGAAGCAAAGAGAAAGATTATCGGAAGGCTCTTCGTAGAGACCTTCGACAAATATGCAAAGGGAGTTGAAAATGCCAAGTGGCTTGCACAGGGAACCATCTACCCTGACGTAATCGAGAGCGCCGGCATAGAGGGAATCGCTTCCAAGATCAAGTCCCACCACAACGTGGGCGGTCTTCCTAAGGAAATGAACCTCCAGCTTCTCGAGCCTCTCAGAATGCTTTTCAAAGATGAGGTACGCCGCGTCGGACGCGCACTGGGAATCAAGGAAGAACTCGTAGGACGCCATCCATTCCCTGGTCCGTCACTCGCAATCCGTATCATCGGAGACATCACCGAAGAGAAGCTCAATGTCCTTCGCGAAGCGGACGACATCTACATCAAGGGACTTCGCAATTACGACTGCACAAGCCTCAACCTTCCTTCAGCATCAGACCCACGCATCAAGGCAACCAACCTCTACGACGCAATCTGGCAGGCAGGAGTCGTCCTGCTTCCTATCAAGAGCGTCGGTGTCATGGGCGATGAGAGAACATACGAGAACCCTGTCGCACTTCGCGCAGTAGTATCTACGGACGCGATGACAGCCGACTGGTTCCACTTCCCATATGACTTCCTCGAGAAAGTCAGCAACGACATCATCAACAAGGTCAAGGGCGTGAACCGAGTAGTTTACGACATCAGTTCAAAACCGCCTGCAACTATCGAGTGGGAATAAAATAAAAATCCGGCCTTTTTCAAGGTCGGATTTTTTTGTGCGCGAGATCAGAGTCGAACTGACACGCCGCAATTGGCACTAGCTCCTGAAACTAGCGCGTCTACCATTTCGCCACTCGCGCAAGTAAGGATTGCAAATATAGAAATAATAATTCAAATGACAAGATTGAAATACTGTTTAGATGACCATTTATCAATGGTAAGGGCAATCTTTGCCGAAGCGAAATCAATTTCCATGGTAACATCGTCCAAATCAGGTTTATTCCAGTCATAATGGGCGGCGGTCAATACTGTGCCTATTGAAAAAGACCTGAGGACAAGATCCCTTGTCAGGACCTCCGCCCTCATAAGGTCATCATACTGACGTGGTATGGTAAACTGAAGGCAACCTTCCTCGTCAGGGACGGATTCAATCCAGAAATCACCCTGAATGAGGCCTCCCCCCATGGCGTAGCCCACGCAATCTGACACCAGCTTTAGGCTGAACGGCCAGTTCTCTCCTTCAGAATCAACGAGTTTAACCGTCAGGATGCAATAGTTCTTGTGCAGACGGACGGTATCCAGACAGGCTTCCCCCCTGGCATCCAGAGTCCGGATATGCATATTCGCCCTGGGGAACTGCAGTCCGGGAGAAGCAACCAGGCCATCCCCTTCCATGAATCCGCGGTTGTTCTGATCCATCACCATCACATCAACCCTTCCCCTTGGGACGGGCACATAGTATTCCTTCAGGCCGTCTCCCACCTCAACGGTATCCGTGTATTTCCACCCTCCCTCCCCCTTAAGGGAAAAGAGAAGATAATCCGGTCCTGTGGACGTGGCATCACTCAAGTCAAAGGTTATGTAGCAGGGGCAAAGCCCTCTGTCCTCCAGCACGGTACACGAAAACAAGGCAGAGAAAACAACTGTTATGGCTGCGAGGACAGGAGCTGCAATTATTCTATCAGAAGACATAGGCAAACGAAACCAGGAAATTGTCCGGGCGGACGAAGATTTTCTCTCCGCTTTCCAAAATACGTCCGCAGACGGGGCACTCATATTTCCGGTATTTTTCCTGACCGGTCCAGAGTCCCACGCCAAGGTCTATGTTGAAATGAGGCGTAACCATATAGGAGTATCCAAAGGACAGGCCTCCCCCAAGGCGTGTTCCCTCTCGTGTCTGCTCCTCATCAAACCAGTTCTCACT
>CADBMK010000011.1 GCA_902795785.1 uncultured Bacteroidia bacterium
AGTTCCAAGGTGGTCAGCGCCCTGGAGGAGGACCAGCTCTATCCGTCGAAGGGATATTTCGTCACAAAGGGCCTTTCCGACGCGGTGAAGAAGCTTTCACGCGATACCAAGCTCGGAGTCAAGGTCTATGCTGACAAGATTCCTTTTGAGGGCAATTCATTCGCCCTTGGAAAGGAACTGGATATCGACCCGATATCCGCAGCGATGAACGGGGGCGACGACTGCCGTCTGCTCTTTACCGTTCCGATACTGAAACTGGAGGAATTCCGCAGGAACTTCCAGACATTTGACATTATAGGCCACCTTGCACTTCCTGAAGTGGGAACGGTGCTCGTAACCTCTGACGGAGTTGAACTCCCGGTGAAGGCTCAGGGTTGGACAGAAGAATAGTTAATTACACTAATATTATGAAGAAACTCGTCATCGTTTTTGCTGCGGCAGTGCTGGCGGCAGGAACAAGTGCCAATGCGCAGGGCCTTTCAGGCCTCCTCAAGAATGTTACAGGCAGCAATAACGCGGCCAATACGGTTACCAGCCTCGTTCGTGCTTACACGGGCATTACCGATGCGGTAAGCCTCCCGGGAACGTGGACATATGCTTCTCCTGCCGTAAGCCTTGAGGGCTCGGGAGTAGTTGCCAATGTTGCCGGAACCACGGCTGCATCAGGCATCGAGGAGAAGATGGCGGGATATCTTTCAAAGGTTGGAATCAAGGCAGGAGCCCTCACTTTTGTATTCAACGAGGACCTTACCTTTACCTGCACCGTCAAGAACGTGCCTCTTAACGGAACCTGGAAAACCCTTAACGACGGCAAGAGCGTCCAGCTCCAGTTCGGAAAGACAATGAAGTTTCTCTCTATGACCGGAGCGCTCGTTTCTTCTGCGGAGGGCTGCGACATGCTTTTCGAGGCTTCCAAGTTCCTCACATTCATGAAGAGCGCACTCTCAGCTGCAGGCAGCGCCTCTTCTACCGTAGGTGCTATCGGCAGCCTCGCTTCCAATTATGATGGAATGAAGATGGGATTCTCACTTTCAAAGAAGAAATAAATTATGAGAAGGATTCTTACCCTGTCGCTCATTTTTGCGACTTTGCTCACCTCGGTTTTTGCTAATGCTGCAACCCCGGATCAGGGCCGCCTTAACGTGATGTCTTACAATATCCGTTACAGCAAGGGCCAGGACGGCACAAATTCCTGGGTTTTCCGCTACCCTGCGTCCGCAATGATGATCCTTGACCAGAAGCCGGACATTGTGGGCATTCAGGAGGCCCTTGAAGACCAGTTCGAGTATCTGGGAGACTATGTGGAAGGCTATAAGATTGTCGGAGTGGGCCGTGAAGACGGCAAGAAAAAGGGCGAGATTATGGCCATCCTTTACAACACCCAGACCCTGTCCCTTGTTAAATGGGGCACTTTCTGGCTTTCAGAGACGCCTAAGAAGCCTTCCAAGGGCTGGGATGCCGCCTGCTTCAGGACTGCAACCTGGGCTGTGATGAAGGACAAGAGAAACGGCCAGAAGTTCGTTATGGTGAACACCCATCTTGACCATAAAGGCGTTGAGGCCAGAAGGAACGGCCTTGCGCTTATCCTCTCCAAGCTTTCGGAGGTCAATCCAAAGGGACTTCCAATCGTAATAACCGGAGACTTTAACGTGTACCCTGACGTTCCGGAACTTTCCGACTTCAGAAAGGCCGTAAAAGACGCCCGTGAGACAGCGTTCCAGACAGACCATGAGGGAACTTACAACGGCTGGGGAAAAGCTGAGCCAGGCAAGATTATAGACTATATCTGGTATGACGGCTTTGGCAGCTGTACCCAGTATGAGACAGTCAAGAAGGAGTATATGGAAAGAGCTTACATTTCTGACCATTTCCCTATCAAAGCAACCCTTGTTTACTAGTCCAAACAATTCAAATAATCGTTTATGAAAAAGTTTTTATTTGTTACCCTTTCCCTTATCCTTGCGGGCTGTGCTTCGGCGCCGCAGGGCCTGAAAACGGCCAGCCCGGCCGCTTGCGGGATGGATCCTGCAAGGCTTGCCCTTGCCGACAGCGCCATCAACGCCTGCATCGCCAACAGCGATTTCCCTGGTGCCGTGCTTGCTGTCGTAAGAGGAGACAAAATCGTTTACATGAAGGCTTACGGCAACAAGCAGGTTGTTCCTGATACCGTTGCTATGCCGGTTGACGCAGTCTTTGACCTTGCAAGCGTAAGCAAGACAGTCGGCACCACCCTCGCATTCATGCAGCTGGTGGAAAAAGGCCAGGTACGCCTTCAGGACAATGTTTCAAAGTATATTCCTGAATTCAAACCTTGGGTTGACCCTGAGACCGGAGAGAAGGTGGAGATTGAAATCCGTGACCTCCTCACCCACGCTTCAGGCCTGGATCCTTATGTTACGGCGCCTTCTATGGTGGCCCTTTACGGAGAGGGACAGCCTGATTCCCTGATGCATTACATCGCAGCCCTCAGCCCTCGTAATTTCAGGCCTAAGACTGATTTCAAATATAGTTGCCTCAATTTCATCACCCTTCAGAACATCCTTCAGAAGGTGACGGGCATGACCCTTGCCGAGTATGCCCAG
This sequence comes from uncultured Bacteroidia bacterium, assembly GCA_902795785.1. Lineage (GTDB taxonomy): Bacteria > Bacteroidota > Bacteroidia > Bacteroidales > UBA932 > Cryptobacteroides. The sequence continues at coordinate 2,583 of CADBMK010000011.1, forward strand.
AAGAACGTATTCGACGTTCTCGGCCTTAAGAGCACCTGTTATATGCCTAAGGGAGACCTTATCGCAAGGTGTGTTCCTACCGAGGTGCAGCCGGACGGCAAGCCTCTTATCGGTGTGGTTCACGACCCTGTGGCCAGAATCATGAACTGCGGCAACTCGGGCAACGCCGGCGTGTTCTCTTCAGCACAGGACCTCTGCGTCATTGCAGCAGCCCTTATGAATGGCGGAGAGATTAACGGAAAGCGCATCCTCAGCCCGCTTACAGTCCAGACCATGGCTACAATCCCTTCATACAACGACCCTAAGATCGGCCGCGGACTCGGTTTCGACATCAACAGTGACTACTCTTCAAACAAGGGTAATCTCTTCGGCGA
>CADBMK010000012.1 GCA_902795785.1 uncultured Bacteroidia bacterium
GGTCCAAGTTCAAGCGGAAAGACAACCTTCGCCAAGCGTCTGAGCGTTCAGCTCAAGGCTTGCGGACTGCGCCCTGTTTCGTTCTCTACTGACGACTATTTTGTGAACAGGGTGGATTCTCCTAAGTTCCCTGACGGAAGCTATGACTTTGACAATTTCGAGACAGTGGACCATAACCAGCTTCAGAAAGACGTGCTGAGGCTCATCGGAGGAGAGGAAGTAGAGATTCCGCAGTACAATTTCAAGACGGGAATCAAGGAGTATAACGGAAAGAAACTCCGCCTCGGTCACCGTACTGTCCTTATTATTGAGGGAATCCATGCCCTGAATCCGAGACTTACTGATATGATTCCGGAGGAAAGCAAGTTCAGAATCTTCATTTCCACGCTCACATCCATTCCTCTTGACGACCATAACTGCATTCCAACTTCCGACAACCGCCTCCTCAGACGAATTGTCCGGGATTACAACGCGGACGCCTTTACTGCTGTCGAGACCATCAGGCAATGGCCTAAGGTCCTCGATGCGGAGCGCCTGTGGATTGCCCCGTATCAGGAACAGGCTGACGTAATGTTCAATTCTTCATACCTGATTGAGTTTGCCGTGCTCAGGAATCACGCCGAGCCGATACTCGCAACGGTGCCGAAGAACTGTCCTGAATACAGTGAGGCTCACCGTCTTTTGAAATTCATCCATTACTTTACGGCCGTATCGGACAAGGAGATACCTTCAACGTCCCTGCTTAGGGAGTTCCTTGGTGGCTCTAGTATTATTTAATTTATTTTTACTATTTTTGTCCGTTCACTAAGATTAAACCCAAATTATTCAACAGATGAAAAATCTATCAAAATCCATTGTAGCGCTGTTCGTTTCAGTTGCAGCGGTATTATCTGTATCATCCTGCAGCGACGACCTCAGTAAATCAATGGTCCTCTCCGGACAGTGGGAAGGAGATTTCGGAATGACTTATGACTATTCATACAAGGGACGGACCTATACATTCCACAGTGATTATACTGATATTGTATTCTACCCTGATTATGATTATGCTACACACGGAAAGGGCTACCAGTATGATTACTATTCAAACGGTCCGTACGTGTATCAGACCTACAGTTTCAGATGGGAAATTGAGGACGGCGTAGTTTATCTTACCTATCCGTACAATAAACTCCTTAACTGCTCAATCCGAGATTATCATATGACCAATTCCAAGTTTACAGGTTATTTTGGAAGCAGCGACGTGAAGTTCTCGCTTAGAAAGTATGAGGATTATTACGACTGGACTCCGTATGAGAATACATATACCTACCGTTCTCGTGACAACTGGTACAACTATTACACCAGCGTTGGCGTAGCAACTAAGGCAGTCCCTGCAGATGATGCTGAGGGCCAGATTGTTAAGGTATATAACAGATACAATCAGTAATTGAAAGACGTAATCCTTACAGGACTACGCGGAAACGTCGGGAATCTTGTTCTCAAGGCTTTGAGTTCCAGGATGCTCGACGTTGCCGTTTATGAGCCGATTCCTAAGGCCGGAAGCCACAAATACCGTGACGGCCTCATCTGTCTTGCGGAAAAAACAGGGGCCAGGGTCATTATGCCCGTGTTTTTCCCTGAGGTCGTTGCACATTGGAGAAATGACCTTCCTTCTTCTGTAATCCTTGCAACGGAAACGGAAGAAAAACTCAGCCTTCTTGACAATAAGGTGACGGCATCCAGCCTGGCGGGGGAGTGCGGAGTCCCTCAGCCGGAGATTTACGCCTCTGCGGATGAGGTGAGGGAGTTTCCTTGCGTATTCAAGAGGGCTACCGGGCTCGGAGGCTCGGCAGTGTATTTCCCAAAGACCCGTGCCGCCCTTGACAATCTGCTGGCAAAGGCCGGAAGGAGAAATCCATATTTGATAATGGATTTTATAGAGGGTTATGACTGCTCTGTGGATGCCATCCGTTTCGGGGATTATTTTGAGGCCGTAGCCTACAGGATTCTTCTTCCTAAACAGAAAGGCTTTTCCTATGTAAGGATGACGGTTCCCGCCCCGGAACTCATTGAATACGCCAGGACTATTCTGGAGAAGGCGGATTATAATGGAGTCTGCGGAATGGACTTCCGTGTCGGCAGGGACGGCCGGGCATATTTCCTGGAATGCAATCCCCGTTTCTCCGGCGGACTTCGATCCACCCTCGGGGCCGGACTGAATCTTCCGTATCTGTTGTATCAGCTTTATACCGGAGAAACTCCTTCTCCGTCAAGGATTTCCCGCCACGGTCTGTCGGTTGATTGGGAACGGTTTCTGCATAAAGGATAGAACAGAATAAAAATTCATATATTTGTTATATGAAATCGGTTCATTCGCTATATATAACGGTCGTATTATTAGTAGTTTGTTTCTTCGCCTTCTTTGTCAACAACGGAGCGTTGCTTCCGGACATTATGGAGTCAAGGAACATCATAACCGCCCGTGAAATGGTTTATGACGGCAACTGGGCCGTCCCTACCATGAACGGTGATCTGCGTTTGGAAAAACCCCCTCTTCCAACGTGGTTTGCCGCCCTGGCCGAGATAATCGCGCCGGACAGCATCCCCGTCCAGAGGGCGATGTCAGGCTTTGCCGCCTGTCTTCTTGTCCTTGCTTTTTTCAAACTGGGCGCACTGATTTTCAACAGTAATACCAAGGCCTTCATATCTGCGTTGGTCCTGTGTACCTGTTATAACGTGGTGCTGCAGGGCAGGACGGCTACCTGGGATATCTATACCCATTCCTTCATGCTGCTGGCCATCTGGCAGATAGTACGAGGTTTCTGGAAGAAGTCCGGTTTCTGTGTCCATTTCCTGCTTGCGGGTGTGTTCATGGGACTGTCCTTCCTAAGCAAGGGTCCTATTGCCTTGTACGGTCTTTTCCTTCCGTTCATTATTACTTTCTTCTTTGTTTATTATCCTAGACTGGAAGGGAAGGGCAAGGCCATCTTCCTGATGATTTTTCTTTCGGTTGTCATCGGATTCAGCTGGTATGCCTTCATCTATGCATTCCATCCGGAAGCAATGGCTGAAGTCGCAGCCAGGGAATCGGCCAACTGGGCAAATCACAATGTGCGTCCGTTCTGGTATTACTGGGACTTTTTCCTCGAAGCCGGAGTCTGGGCCGCCATTCTCATCTTTGCCATTTCCATGATATTCTGGTCCAAGAAGCACAGACATATTGAAGGCTATATGGTGCCTTTTATATGGATGTTCCTGGCCCTTATTCTCCTTTCCATCCCTGGAGAAAAGAAAACCCGCTACCTTTTCCCTATGATGATTCCTATATCCTATTTGATAGGATTCTTCATCTATGAGATGCAGGATGTGTTCGACAGCAGAAAGGATTATATTCTGGAAAGATTCATTTTCAAGTTAAACGGATGGATTATCACCATAGCATCATTCGCCCTTCCGGCAGTCCTGTATTTTATCGCCGTAAGGAAGTCTTATCTTGAATGGTTCCCGTTCATTATGATTAGCATCATCTGCATTGGTGTTGGAGTCTACCTTGTTATACAGATGCGCTTATACCGGCCGGTAGGTCTGGTGTACGGAGTCGTGGCGCTTTTCATCGGAGCCGAGGTCTTTGCCCTCCCTATAACGAGAAACGTGATTCAGAATCCGCGAATGAAGAGTATCTCGGCAACTTATGACTATCCCGAGTTGAAGGATATCCCTTTCAGGTATAATTCCGCCGATGAACTGAGAATCGAGATGGTTTACAGGGCCCATAAGAAGATCCGCCCTGTTGACGTCAATTCTGTCGATTCCCTGAAAAACGCGCTTCCGTTTGTCATCCTTACCCATAAATCTGTAAAGGAAGAACTGGATCCGGCGATATTCAAATACGCCGACACAACTTTCCTGGGCGCATTTGATGATAATCTTCATCCGGAGTCAGACAGGCATTACACCAATAATTTGAAGTATAATGCTACATTATTGACTCCAAAGCATTAATTTTGCCGTATGAATTTGACATCAAATTACGAGTTTACCATAGTCGTTCCAATATATAACGAAGCAGACAATATTGACAACCTTGAAAAAGCGTTTGTCAGTTATCTTGAACATGCACCAAGAAAAACCTGTGTCCTTTTTGTGAACGATGGTTCTAAAGACGCCAGTCTCAAGTATCTGAAGAGAATCTGTGCCATAAACAGACATTTCTATTATATAAGTTTTGTGAAGAATGCGGGCCTGAGCGCAGCCATCAAGGCTGGCTTCGATTATACCGAATCTCCACTTGTCGGTTATATGGATGCTGACCTCCAGACCACTCCTGAGGATTTCAACCTCCTCCTTGCCCATATTGACAAGAATTCCATGGTTATCGGAATCAGGGCAGACAGGAAGGATTCATTCTTCAAGAATCTTCAGTCAAAGATTGCCAACAGTTTCCGCCGTATGATGACAGACGACGGAGCCCTCGATACGGGATGCCCTTTGAAGGTGTTCAAAACAGACGTTGCCAAGAGAATCCCTCTTTTCAAGGGAATGCATCGTTTCTTCCCGGCGCTTGTCCTTCTTCAGGACGGAGCGCGCTACAAGCAGATACCAGTCCGTCATTTCCCACGTACGGCCGGCACTTCCAAGTTCAATATCTGGAACCGTCTTATAGGACCTTTCGAGGATTGCTTCGCCTACAGGTGGATGAGACCTCGTTATATCAATTACAAGGTCGGAGACAATAATATTTCCGAATAATGCAGTCCATACCGTATTGGGCCATAACTGCCGTCGGATTCCTGGCGCAATTTTTCTTTTCAGCAAGAATACTCATTCAGTGGGCTAAATCTGAAAAGACTAAGAAGCTGGAGTCTCCGACGATGTATTGGGTATTCAGCATCATCGGTTCGTACACCTTCGTCGTGTACGGTCTTTTGCGTTCAGACTTTTCAATAATCCTTGGACAGTTCGTGTCCTATTACATCTACATCTGGAACCTGAATGTAAAGGGCGCCTGGGAGAAGATTCCAAGGAGTATCCGCTACGTGCTTGTGGCGACCCCTCTTCTTGCGTGCATCCTTGTTTCCGGCCATTCTTCGGGCCTTATCAGCAAGTTCTTCCGCAATGACGACAGGCCTCTGTGGCTTGTGGTATACGGATCGTTCTTCCAACTGATATTCTCCCTAAGATTCGTGTATCAGTGGTATCGTTCACACAAGATGCACGATTCAATAATGCCGACCTCCTTCTGGGTTTTAAGCCTGATAGGTGCGGCCGGCATTTGCTCGTACGGTTTGATTGTTAAAGGCCTCGACATCGTTTTGATTGTCGGACAGGGATTCGGCATCATCGCCTATTCCCGCAATGTCATGATAGGCCTTAAGTCCAAACGCTAGTTTTTGCTCTGGATATATTTGTCGATTGCTGCTGCAGCCTTTCGTCCTGCGCCCATGGCGAGGATCACGGTTGCGGCTCCTGTTACTGCGTCTCCGCCTGCGAATACGCCAGGACGTGTGGTTGCGCCTTCCTCATCGGCAACGAGACCTCCGCGTTTTGTAGTCTCAAGACCTTCGGTGGTCCTTGCAATAAGAGGGTTAGGTGAAGTACCGAGGGCCATGATGACTGTATCGCAATCGATAACGAACTCGGATCCTTCCACAGGAATAGGGGAGCGGCGTCCTCTTTCATCAGGTTCACCAAGTTCCATACGGATGCACTTAATGCCCTTTACCCAGCCGTTCTCGTCTCCGAGAATCTCGACAGGATTGGTGAGGAGCTGGAAATCGATGCCTTCTTCCTTGGCGTGATGAACCTCCTCCTTACGTGCAGGGAGCTCGACCTCGCTTCTTCTGTATACGATGGTAGTCTTAGCACCGAGACGAAGGGCTGTTCTTGCAGCGTCCATCGCAACGTTACCTCCTCCTACGACTACGGCGTGTTTTCCGGCCTTGATAGGAGTCATATAATCCTCGCGGAAAGCCTTCATAAGGTTGTTTCTGGTGAGGAATTCGTTTGCTGAGAACACTCCGTTGAAGTTTTCGCCAGGAATACCCATGAATTTTGGAAGTCCTGCGCCGGTACCGATGAATACGGCCTCGAATCCTTCCTTGTCAAGAAGGTCTCCAACCTTTACGGTGCGTCCTGCTATGATGTCTGTTTCAATCTTAACTCCGAGGGCCTTCACCTCTTCGATTTCTGCGGCAAGGACGGTGTCCTTTGGCAGACGGAATTCAGGAATGCCATATACGAGCACGCCTCCCACTTTGTGGAGAGCCTCGAAAATGGTTACGTCGTAGCCGAGTTTTGCAAGGTCAGAAGCGCAGGCAAGACCTGCAGGACCACTGCCGACGACTGCAACCTTGTGTCCGTTAGCCGGTGCTGGTACGGTTTTCTTTGTCTTGTTCTCCCTGTTCCAGTCGGCGACGAATCTCTCGAGTTTTCCGATTGCTACAGGCTCTCCCTTGATGCCGAGGATACAGCTTCCTTCGCACTGGGTTTCCTGAGGACAGACTCTTCCGCAGACTGCAGGAAGTGAGGAATCCTTGGCGATAACTTCGCCGGCTCCTTCGAAATCTCCTTCCTTCACCTTGGCGATGAATTCAGGGATGTTAACGTTTACAGGGCAGGCTGCAACGCAGCGTGGGTTCTTGCAATGAAGACAACGTGTAGATTCGAGCTGGGCCTCCTCTACGTTATAACCGAGGCAGACCTCCTCGAAATTATGTGCTCTTTCTTCAGGAGCCTGTTCCCTTACGGGGGTTCTTCCAATTATTGCCATAATCTATTTTCCTCTACCGATCTTACATACATGATGTTCCTTAGCAAGAGCTTCCTCGCTCTTGTACTGTCCCTGGCGGCGCATTGCCTCGTCGAAATCCACTTCGTAACCGTTGAATTCAGGGCCTTCCACACAGGCGAACCTGGTCTTTCCGCCAACCGTTACACGGCAGGCTCCGCACATTCCAGTTCCGTCCACCATAAGAGTGTTGAGGCTTACGATGGCTTCAGGAATCTGAAGCTTTTTGCTGGTAAGGACAGCAAACTTCATCATGATCATAGGTCCGATTGCTACGCAGGTGGTATAGTTCTTTCCGTCTGCGATGAGCTGCTCGAGTTTTGCGGTACCGACTCCCTTGAATCCTACAGAGCCGTCATCGGTGCAGAGGTAAAGGTTGTCGCAGGCAGATCCAATCTCCTGTGTGTAGATAAGAAGGTCTTTATTCCTGGCGCCGATAATTACGTCAACGGGAATGCCGTGATCGTGAAGCCATTTTACCTGAGGATAAACAGGTGCGGTTCCAACGCCGCCGGCGATAAAGATGTATCTTTTCTGCTTGAGTTCTTCCTCGCTGAGTGAGCAGAAATCCGAAGGGTTGCCAAGAGGTCCGACGACGTCAAGGAAGGAGTCGCCGACTTCGTGCGCAACGATGTCGCTGGATGATGCACCAATTACCTGGGTGACTATGGTTACTGTGCCGTTTTCGGCATCTATATCACTGATGGTGAGCGGAATTCGTTCGCCGTGCTCGTCGGCTCTGATAATGAGGAACTGGCCAGGCAGGGCTGCTTTTGCCAGTCTTGGGGCTTCAACGACCATACGACATATCGTAGGCGTGAGCATGTCCTTACTTAAGATTTTGTACATTATACTGAGATTGTGCTATATTTGCGGAACAAATTTAGCAATTATTCTATCTATTTATGATAATTCTAGCATTTGTTTTGGCATTTGCCGGGATTCTTGGTTGTGTCATCCCCGGACTGCCCGGACCGCCGGTCAGTCTTGGCGGTCTTCTCTGCATCTATTTCACCCAGCCCGATCATCCTGTAAGTACCGGCGCCTTAATTCTTTCCGTGATTATGGTTGCCGCGGTTACCGTTTTGGATTATGCCATTCCTGCATGGACTACTTCAAAGCTCGGCGGGCACAAAGCCGCTTCTGCCGGTGCCCTTGTGGGGCTTTTTGCCGGATTGTTTTTCACCCCTGTTGGAATGCTTCTCGGGAGCCTTATAGGCGCCTTCATCGGGGAGTTTATCTTTGCTCACGGCGGAGCGATGGATTCGTTTAAGGCTTCAATAGGTGCGTTTCTTGGTTTTATCCTGGCAACATTCCTTAAACTCGGAGTTTCCTGTTTTATCCTTTATTTGATTATCAGGTCCGTTTTTTGATTATATTTGTTACAGCTCATAAAGAAAGGATCGCTTTGTGGGCGATCCTTTCTTGCTTAAACTATTATATTATGAATCAGGAATTCGAATTGAACATGTGGTGGGCCAGCCTGCCTATTTCCATTAAGGAAAAGATTTCAGAAAAAGGGTATCCTGAATGCTCATTCTGGTGGAAGAATCTTTCCATCGCAGAGCAGACTGACTATTACCTTGCCGGTCCTAGAGTAAGTGACAGGCAACAGTAAGTCCGGCCATCACGATTGAAACCATGCTCATCAGTTTGATGAGGATGTTGAGAGAAGGTCCAGAGGTGTCCTTGAACGGGTCGCCTACTGTATCTCCTACGACCGTTGCGTGATGTGCGTCGGAGTTCTTGCCTCCCAGATGTCCCTCTTCCACATATTTCTTTGCATTATCCCAGGCTCCGCCGGAGTTGGCCATGAAGATGGCCAGGACGAATCCTGCGCCGAGCCCTCCGATAAGAAGTCCCATTGATCCGGCAACGCCAAGAAGAATTCCTGTAAGGACAGGGACTGCAATTGCAATAATCGACGGAACCAGCATTTCCTTCTGTGCCGCCTTGGTTGAAATCTCAACGCATTTCTTATAGTCCGGGGTGCCCTCTCTCGTGAGGATGCCCTTGATTTCCCTGAACTGGCGTCTTACTTCAACAACCATCTTCTGTGCGGCGCGTCCTACGGCATTCATTGTAAGACCGCAGAAGAGGAAGGCCATCATTGAACCAATGAACAGACCTGCCAGTACTGCCGGGTTCATAAGCGTCACGTTGAATTTGTCCAGAACATCCATTATTGACATATGCTCACCAAGGGCAATCTTAATCTCCTCAATGTATGATGCAAGGAGAGCGAGTGCAGTGAGGGCCGCGGAACCGATGGCGAAACCCTTTCCGGTTGCCGCCGTGGTGTTGCCGAGAGCGTCAAGCACATCCGTTCTTTCGCGAACCTCAGGCTCCAGTTCGCTCATCTGGGCGTTTCCTCCGGCGTTGTCGGCGATAGGGCCGTATGCATCGGTGGCGAGGGTGATGCCCAGCGTAGAGAGCATACCAACCGCTGCGATTGCAACTCCGTAAAGACCGAGTGAAAGGTTTGAATCCGATGTTATGGCGTGGATGTCAAAGCCGATGGCAAAGAGGAAGGAGAGCGTGATGGCGCATGCAATTGTGACAACAGGAATCGCTGTCGAAAGCATTCCGAGTCCGACTCCGCTGATGATGACTGTTGCCGGACCTGTTGCCGCGCTTTCGGCGAGTTTCTGTGTCGGCTTGTAAGAATGTGAGGTGTAGTACTCGGTACTCTTTCCGATAATTACTCCGGAAAGGAGGCCCACTACGACAGACAGTGAAAAACGCCACCAGTGAGGGTCGGATGTTCCGAAGACGAGGGCCAGGATGCCGAATGTGGCGATTCCGCTGAATATGGCCGCCAGGTTGGTTCCGAAACTCATCGATTTGAGAAGATCTCCCATGCCGGCGCCTTCCTTTGTCCTGACCGTGAAAATGCTGAGAACGGAAATCAGAACTCCTACGGCTGCGATGAGCATAGGGGCCAGGATAGCCTTTAACTGCATTTCAGGGCCTGCGGCGAAGAATGCCGATGCTCCGAGGGCCATGGTTGAAAGGATTGATCCGCAGTAGCTTTCATAAAGGTCTGCGCCCATACCTGCAACATCGCCGACATTATCACCGACGTTGTCCGCTATGGTTGCCGGATTCCTTGGGTCGTCTTCCGGGAGGTCTGATTCAACCTTTCCTACGATGTCGGCTCCAACATCGGCTGCCTTGGTGTAGATACCGCCGCCGACACGGGCAAACAGCGCCTGTGTGGATGCTCCCATTCCGAACGTGAGCATCGTCGTGGTTATGACAACCAGATTCTGTGAAATCGAAGCGTCATAGAAACAGTTAAGCAGCAGGAACCAGAGGGCGATGTCGAACAGGCCGAGTCCAACCACGGTAAGCCCCATCACCGCTCCGGAACGGAAAGCCACTTTCAGTCCTGCGTTGAGGCTCCTTCGTGCAGCATTGGCCGTCCTTCCGGATGCGTAGGTGGCTGTCTTCATGCCGATAAAGCCGGCAAGTCCCGAGAAGAAACCTCCAGTCAGGAATGCGAACGGAACCCAAGGGTTCTGTACGCCGAAGCCATAAGCCAATATCGAGAAAAATATGGCGAGTATGACAAATACGATGATTACGACTTTGTACTGCTGTTTGAGGTAGGCCATCGCTCCTTCACGGACGAACTGGGCGATCTGCCTCATCGTTGGGGTTCCTTCGTCTTCCTTTTTCATCTGCCTGTAAAAGATGGCAGCGAAGGCGAGTGCGATCAATGATGCGCAGGGGACCGCATAGAAATACGGGTTCATAATAAATAATAAGGTTAAATGTTAGTGTTGATAGTGTTATTCTTTAAACAAATATACTAATAAATCGTTTTAAGTTGCCTGTTTTTCAGCAAGAATTTTTATTGCAAAATAATTGTAGTCTATGTCTTTGCTTTTTGCTAAATTTGCGTTTCATGTGCAAATAGTGCACGGATTAATAATAAGTAGTGTTTATGTTAAAGGAATTACCGGTTTTATTGCTTACAGGTTACCTTGGCAGTGGAAAGACCACTCTTGTAAACAGGATTCTTTCCAATAAAAAAGGTATCAAATTCGCAGTTATCGTTAATGATATCGGTGAGGTCAATATCGACGCAGACCTTATCGAGAAAGGCGGCGTCGTTGGAAAGAAGGATGACAGTCTCGTGTCCCTTCAGAACGGCTGCATTTGCTGTACGTTAAAGATGGATCTCGTCGAGCAGCTTCGTGAGATTACTTCAATGAAGAAATTCGATTATATTGTCATTGAAGCCAGCGGAGTCTGTGAACCGGAGCCAATTGCCAGAACAATCTGTTCAATCCCGACCATGGGACCTCAGTATATCAAGGACGGACTTATCAAACTGGACTGTATCGTAACCGTCGTGGACGCCCTTCGAATGAAGGACGAATTTGACGCTGCGGCAGGACTCATGAGACCTAATCTTGATGAGGATGACATTGAGAACCTCCTTGTTCAACAGGTGGAATTCTGCAACATCATCCTTCTCAACAAGGCCGATGAGGTATCCAGTGATGACCTCGGCAGAATCTATCAGATTCTGCGCGCCCTTCAGCCGAAGGCTGAGATTATCGAGACGAACTATGGTGACGTGGATCTTGAAAAGATCATTAATACGGAGAAGTTCAATTACGATTCTGTGGCTACCAGCGCTACCTGGATCAGCGAAGTCGAAGGCCCTGCCCATCACGACGATGATGATGACGACCACGAACATCATCACCATCATCATGATCACGACCACGAGGAAGGGGAGGCTGAAGAGTACGGTATCGGTACCTATGTGTACTATGCGCGCAAGCCGATGGACATGAACAAATTCGACAATTTCGTAGCCAAGCACTGGCCTAAGGGAATTATCCGTGCTAAGGGCCTCTGTTATTTTGCCGGCGAGACTGACATATGCTATGTCTTCGAGCAGGCTGGAAAGCAGATTTCCCTTAAGAATGTCGGACAGTGGTTCGCCACTATGCCAAAGGATCAGCTTGCAGAGATGATGGACAATGACCCTATTCTCCGACGTGACTGGGACCCGGTTTACGGTGACAGGATGCAGAAACTTGTATTTATTGGCCAACACCTGGACAAGTCTGCAATCAAGGAAGGACTCGATGCAACCCTAATCGACTAATCATCTTTATTTTATAAAAATTTATGTCATTCCTTACAAAAGCCTTCGGATTCGATCCGAAAGTCAATTCCGTGCGTACTGAAATCCTCGCCGGAATTACGACGTTCCTTGCGATGTCCTACATCCTCGCAGTGAACCCAAGTATTTTTGGCGCCATCAACATGCAAAACGGTGCCGTGTTTACAGCTACAGCCCTTGCGTCAATTGTTGGTACGCTCGTAATGGCGTTTTATGCGAAGCTTCCTTTTGCCCTTGCACCGGGTATGGGACTTAATGCGTTCTTCGTTTATTCTGTAGTCCTTGGAATGGGCTACAGCTGGCCAATGGCCCTCACCGCAGTATTCGTGGAAGGTCTAATCTTTATCCTTCTTACGGTTACGAATGTCCGCAGCGCAATCGTCAATGCCATCCCTGCAACGTTGCGTTACGCAATCGCCGGCGGTATCGGTCTTTTCATCGCGTTCATCGGTCTTCAGAATGCAGGTATCATCGTCAATAACGATGCAACCCTCGTCTCTCTCGGAAAGGTGACCGAAGGCTCTGCACTGCTTGCAATTATCGGTATTGTCATTACCGGTATCCTCGTTGCATTAAAGGTAAAGGGCTCCCTTCTTCTTGGAATCCTTGCCACAACCTTTATCGGTGTATTTACCGGTGAAACCCACTTCCAGGGAATTGTTTCCCTTCCACATTCAATTGAACCTATCTTCTGCAAGTTCGATTTCTCAAAGCTTCTTACGCTTGAGTTCGGCATCATTGTATTCACATTCATGTTCATTGACCTCTTTGATACAGTGGGTACGATTGTCGGAGTTGCTGAGAAAGCCGGCATGGTAAATGAGAAGGGTGAAATCAAGAATCTTAAGAGGGCTCTGATGGCTGACGCCGTTGCTACAACAGCCGGTGCAATCGCAGGTACTTCTACTACTACGACTTACGTTGAGAGCGCATCAGGAGTTGCTCAGGGCGGCCGTACAGGTCTTACAGCCTTTGTTACTGCAGTATGCTTCGGCGTAGCGCTTTTCTTTGCACCTTTGTTCCTCAGCATTCCTTCAGCTGCAACGGCTCCTGCTCTTGTGATTGTGGGTCTGTTCATGATGTCGCCAATCAAGAAGCTTGATTTTGACGATTATTTCGAGTCAATCCCTGCATTCATTACAATCATCACGATGCCTCTCGCATATTCTATTTCAGACGGTATCATGTTCGGTATGATCTCATATGTTGTACTGAATGCAATTGGAGGTAAGTTCAGCAAGCTTTCGCCAGTGATGTACATCCTTGCGATTGTCTTCGTTCTGAAGTATATTTTCATTTAATAATAGGTTTAATAAACAAACGAAGCGGTCGGAGTGTTTATCTCCGGCCGCTTCTATTTTTTGTATGTCCGCTTAGTAACTGATTGTTGCTCCGTCCTTTGTTACCTTGAGCTTGACTTTTCTGCCAAACACAAGAGGGTAGTTAAGCTTTCCGTGTCCTCCCGGGAAGCCAAAGCAGACAGGAATGTCAAGGTCCTTGGTGTACTGGTAAAGCATCTCGTAAACGCTCTCGTAAGGAAGGTCTTTGCCACAGTCGGTAAAATCTCCGAAAATCAAACCCTTGACGTTGGACATCTTGCCGCTTATCAAAAGCATGTTGAAGAGTCGGTCTATGGCGTGCATGGATTCTTCAATCTCTTCAATGAAAATGATGCAGCCTTCGTTGTCCATGATGTCGGCATAGGTGCCGGCCAGGGCGGCAAAGGTAATCATGTTTCCGCCAACCAGAATTCCCTTGGCTTTGCCCTGGTTGTTGAATTCGCAACTGTCGAGGTGATATTCCGGCATCTTGCCGAAAAGAAGTTCCCTCAAAGCTTCTGAAGCCTCATCGGGACCTTCGGTCCTTCCAAGGTCTCCGCACATATTGCCGTGAATCGTCTGTGCCCCTGAAGCGTTTGCCATTGCGTGCAGCGTAGTGATGTCGCTGTATCCGACCAGCCATTTGGGATTATCTGTCCAGGCCCTTCTCGGTATCATGTTCAGAAGATGGATTGCTCCGTATCCTCCTCTCTCGCATATAATGGCCTTGATCTCAGGGTCGTTGAGAGCCCAAAGCAGGTCAGCGGTGCGTTCAAGTGTGCTGCCACCGTAATAATTCTTTTTCCTGTCCGGAGTCAGACCCTCTTCAAGTGGACTTGGAGTGTTGAGGTTAGGGGCCTTTACGGGTTCGAGACCCCAGCTTCTCAGTACGTCCATGGCACGGGCCAGTTTAACGGTGTCCTTCAGATGGTAACTTGGTGAAATAATGGCCACTTTGTCTCCCTCTTTGAGGAAGTCGGGGGCCTTGTCCTGTGCCATTGTCCTCATTGTTGCCACCGAGAGGAGAAATATCAGGGTTAGTATTCTTTTCATTTTATTTCCCGGCTTTTACGCCTTTGATGACGGCGTCTGTGAAACCTGCCGCCTCCATTGCGTTCAGACCCTTGATTGTCATTCCGCCAGGTGTCGTGACCTTGTCGATTTCGGCTTCAGGATGGCTTTTGTGTTCAAGAATGAGAGCTGCTGCGCCTTTAACGGTCTGAGCGACGATTGCTGTGGCGTCCTTTGCGTAGAATCCAGTCTCTACTCCTCCCTCGGCTGCCGCTCTTATGTATCTGAGAGCGTAGGCTATTCCACAGGAAGCCAGACCGGTGCCCGCCAGCATAAGCTTCTGCGGAACGGTCATGGAAACGCCGACCTGGTTGAAGAGACCTTCAAGAATCTTTGTATCAGACTCGGAGGCAGTGACAGGGGAGATGAATGTCATGCTTTCTCCCACCTCAATTGCGGTATTCGGAATGATATATGAGAGCCTCGGCTCGTCCTTCCTGCCCTCCTTGAGCATTGCAAGAAGGTCTTCCGGCTTTACTCCCGGAGCGAAGGAAACTATCTGCTGGGCGCTGAAGTCCAGTTCGGCCCTGATTTCGTTTACGACGTCAGGAACGATCCACGGTTTGACCGCTATAATGACGATGTCTGCTCCCTTGACGGCCGCTTTGTTGTCAGTCAGGCATTTTACGCCTGTGCCGTCAAACTTCTTCAGGGTCTCAGGGTGTCTTGCGGTAACCGTAATGTCTGCCGTTCCTTTTTTTGCCAGGCCCAGGGCTGCCGCACCTCCCATGTTGCCGGCTCCGATGATTGTGATTCTCATTTCTGTATCAATTTACACAACTCGCGGAGGTCATCCACGAGATATTCTGGTTTTTCCATTTCCAACATCTCCCTGGTGTGGTTTCCGTATGTAACTCCGCAGACTTTGCAGCCGGCGTTATGTCCCATCTGGAGGTCGAAGCGGGTGTCTCCCACGACAAGGGCTTCAGATGGTTCAATCCGGAATCTTTCCAGGCATACCTGTACCGTGTCAGGAGCAGGTTTAGGATTCTTGACTATGTCCACTCCTACCATGGTGTCGAAATAATCCTTTATGCCGAGCATTTCAGAGAGGAATACGGTGGACTTCAGATGCCTTGAAGTGACGATTCCAAGACGAAGCTCTCTCTCTTTCATCCAGGCAAGGCTTTCGCTGACCCCGGGGAAGGGTTTGATGAGCCTGTAGTACTCGGAATCAAGAGCCTGGCGGTAAAGCTCGCAAATATGCATTACTTCACTGTCATCCAGCGCTTTATATATGTCGTGGAACATCTCGGTAAGCGGAAGTCCGATGTGTTTCTTAATCGTGTCGTCTGAAACCTGGGGGAGTGACATTTTTGCAATGACAGATCGTGAAGAATTGAGGATTGCGTCAGTCGTATCCGCGAGGGTTCCGTCAAAATCAAATAATACAGCCTTTAACATATCACTTCAAAGATACCATTTTCATTTTACTTTTTTGGTTATTAGAACCAAACTTTATAAATTTGAATTACGTTACACTATGATTAGATTGTTCCGCACGCTTCTGTTGGCATTTCTTGTATTGCCTGTTGTCTTCTCTTGCAAGAGCAATAAGGAGAAGATTCCTGTTGTTGTGGTAATACATTCATATTCGAACTCCGGAGACGACGGAGAGTTCTTCCGCTTCGAAATGCTCCGCGATTTCAGGAAGAATGGTGTAAATGCCGATGTCAGGCATTTCTATCTGAACACTCCGTATTATTCCCTGGACCTTTGGGGGGACAAGACTTTCGGACCATGCCGTGATTCCATATTGAGCTGGCATCCGGATGTCATCCTGGTCAATGACGATCCTGCATTTCAGTGGGTAATAGGTTATGAGGGCTCTCTTTTCCATCAGTACCCTGTGGTCTTTTCAGGTGTCTCGTATGTTGATACGACTCGCCTGAAGGATTATCCGATGATGACAGGATTCGTGGACAGCATTGATCTTGCGGAGAACGGTATTGTCAGCCGGATGGTTTCCGGTCTGAACACTCCGTGTATAGAACTTGATGATGATGAAGACGTTTTCATAAGAGAACTGTGCCGTGAATCAATCAAGGATACGACAAGGTTCGTCAACAATATGGATTATAAGGTGGATATCCTGAACCGATATCTGGTTACGACTCCTCCTTATTCTGACAAGATTATCTTTTCATTCTTCTCTTCAATCCATCCGGAATGGAATAAGAGTGAGGGCATGCCTGACGTGGTGGGCGTAAAGAA
>CADBMK010000013.1 GCA_902795785.1 uncultured Bacteroidia bacterium
AGGGAGTGCGGCAGGGACAGCGTCTATATCTATGTGCTTGAGTATGACAGCATGCCGGTAAGGAAGGCTGTCCGTGACGAGAAGGAGATTGCATCGCTTTCGAAGCTTTCTCCGGCGGTGGATCCGTCCAGGATTGACAACGCCTCGGCGGTCCGTCAGAGCACGGCCGAGAATGAGGCCACCGTCAGGTATCGCAACCAGATGCTCAGGGTTCGCGCCCTCAGGGATTCAATCGCCAGCTTCGGCGCAAGGCTCGATGCTGAACGCGCGGCAGCGGCAGAACTGGACAGCGCCGCAAGAGATGCCGCCCTTGCCTCGATAGTTGCCAGGGAGATGAGTCTTCCTGCCCTCAACGACACCCTCAACAAGGCGGTCAAAGACCTTCAGAAAATAGAGCTGGACTTTCTTATGAGCGGAATTCCTGTGGATTCGGAGAAGATTCGGGCAGACCTTGACAAGGAGGTGGTGGGCGCTTCCTCAAGCTATGCCTTCTCAAAGAATTCCTACGGCCCTGCCCTCAATATGGAGATTGAAAAGCCGGAACCTGCCTTCGATTATACGTTTATGATTCTTCCTGAGGGCCGTTTTGCGGAGGACAACACCCTCCCTTCGGGCCTTGTATATCAGATTCAGATATTCACTTCTTCAAGCAAGGCAAAGGTCCGCAGTCTGAAGGGCCTGAGTCCTGTGTTCGAGAAACTCTCGCCAAGTCTGAGGTACACTTATTCCGTGGGTGTTTTCCGCAGTTACAAGGATGTTCTGGGTAATCTCAACAAGGTCAAGAAACTCGGTTTCCGTTCTGCGCTGATCACTGCATACAAGGACGGCAAGCCGATGTCGGTTTCCGCAGCCCGCGCGCTTGAGAAAGCCGTGAAGACAGTCTATACGGTGAAGATTTATCCTGATGACGGCCAGAGCCTTCCTGATCTTGCAAAGACTGCCATCCATAATTCCACTGACCGTGACATCGTCCGTGCCATGGAGAACGGCGCGGTGGTCTATTATGCCGGTCCGTATGAAGAAAAGAGCGATGCCGAGTCTCTCGTCACCGCCCTTAAGGCAACCGGCGTAAGCAACGCCGTCATAGATTCTTCCGTGGTGTCTGAATAGGTCCTAGACCACTTTTACCTTGAAAATAGCCTTGTGGATGACACCCTCTCCGATGAGAGGAGCGTGAGCCGTGTCTGGGGCAAACACCACCATTTCTCCCGGAGCCTTGCAGATTATGTCCTCAACCTTGTCGTCAAAGAAGAGGATGTCCTTTTCCGTGTTCATCTCTCCTCTTGGAGCGGTACATTCCGAGCGTGGTTTCACGCCGAATTTTTCCTCGCAGGAAAGCGGTATCTGGATGTCTATGTATTTGTCGTGCACCTCGAGGGTTGCTTCAGTAGGCGTCTTGAGACGGCTGTCCACTATGTTTACCCAGAGATTGTCTCCGTCAATGACGTGCTTTCCCAAAGGAAGGGCGCCAAGGTCGTTGTTTTTGATATAATCCAGCGCCTTGTTGAAATAAGGGTTCTGTTCAAGAGCTTTCATAATAATTAAGGTATAATATTGTCTGTGGTTTTATGCTAAGATAGTGAAAACAAACCAATTTCATTTAAAAGAATATATTATCTTTGTAAAGACTATAACCATTTTCCTTTCGCGTATTTTGTTCTCGGTATGACGGATGACGAAGAGAAATACTGCCTTGAAGCACTCTCTAAGGGGGATCGCCTTGCCTTTGAGAGACTGTTTCTTGAATGGCATCCCCGTGTGGTGGATTTTTTCACCCGTCTTCTTGGGGACGAATGTGAGGAGACTGCGTATGATTATGCGCAGGACGTCTTTTATGACGTCTGGATGTCAAGGAAGAAGTTTTCCGAAGTAAAGAATTTTTCGGGGTATCTTTTCCAGATGGCCCGTTTCAAGGTGTACAATCATTTTGACAAATCTTCGGTAATCAGGCGTTTCCAGCACGACTCTATGATAACGGGAAGTGACAGCACCCGCTCCGGAGAAGATTACCTGTATGCCTCGGAAACTAATTCGGTAATCCGCAAAGCCCTGGACGCAATGCCGCAGAAGCGTCGTAAGGTGTTTATAATGAGCCGCGTCCTTGGTATATCCAATGACAGGATTGCTCAGGAGCTGGGCATTAATAAGAGGACGGTTGAGAATCACATTACAAATGTTCTTGCCGTTTTGAGAAAAGTGATAAAGGCCGTCGCCGTTTTGTGTGTACTCTGGCGTTAGGCTTACTATATGGATAATGGACAGAAATAACGACATACAGAGAAATCTCCCATTGGAGGACATTTGGAACGAAAGCTCGGGGAAGTCCACTTCCCGGACTTTCAGTGAACTTATGCGCCTCAATAAGAGAATTGACGCCGCCGAGAAGGCCAGAAGGCGTCTTAGGGGGGTATTCTCTGCAGTAGCCGTGGCCGCTTCCCTGGCGGTGGTTGCAATGACCACCTTCATGATAACACGCCGGGCATATACGGTGTCCCCGCTTGATGCAACGGTCAGTCTTGTTGCTGAATACGGCCAGACAAAGTCCATTACCCTTGAAGACGGGACGCGCGTCTCGCTCAACGCCGGCTCCACCCTTCTTTATCCAAAAACCTTCAAGGGAGGCAGCCGCATCGTATATCTTACCGGAGAGGGCAATTTCTCCGTTGCCAAGGATCCGACAAGGCCGTTTATAGTAAAGAGCGCCCATATGGACGTTCAGGCTCTCGGAACGTGTTTCTGCGTTCATTCCTACGCGGGAGAGAACACGGTAAGGACAACCCTTAAGGAAGGCAGGGTCAAGGTGGACGTTCCTGCCGCCGGCGAGGAATCCTATTTCCTGGAGCCGGGAATGCAGATCGTTTACAGTATTGCCGAGAATAATGTCACCCTGGCCCGTGTGGATGCGGCAAAGGTGATGAGCTGGGAGGACGGCTATCTTTCCTTTACAAACGCCACCTTCCCTTACATCGTATCTGTTCTTGAGCGCCGTTTCAACGTGACAATCAGTTACGATTCCCAGAAGATTCTCCACAATTCAATCAATGTGCGCTTCAGGCCTGAAGAATCTCTTGAAGATGACCTGGAAGTGCTTACGCTGCTTATCCCGGGATCCCGTTATACCATTGACGGAGACAGGGTATATTTCCGTTTTTAACTGACCCAAAAATATTTTGTGTGTGAAGTGGGGATGCGCTTACTATAATAGTGTATACCCATGATTAATCACATTATCACGTATGAAAAAACTCATTTCAGCAGCTTTGTTCTGCTTTCTTTTGTGCGGATCCCTGTTTGCCCAGGCGCAGCAGGTGACCTTGCGCAAGGAATCGACGAGCTTTGAACAGGTGTTCAAAGAGATTGAATCTCAGACGGGCATGTCCGTCGATTATGACGCCCAGGAAGTGAAGGCAAGTCAGGCCGTAAAGGTTAAGCCGGGTACTTATACCGTAAAGGCTTTGCTTGACGCCGCATTCAAGGGCACAAATTACACTTACACAATCAGCCGCTCGCATGTTGTGGTCAAGGTTAAACCAACCACCAATATGCCTGCAAAGCCGATTTCAGGAACGGTCCTGGATTCCAAGGGTCTTCCTGTTATCGGCGCAGCGGTGATTGTTAAGGGTACAAACACGGCGGTGACCGTTGATGCGGAAGGAAAGTATTCCATCAACGCTCCCGGCAATGCGACCCTCCTTTTCTCCCTTTTGGGATACAAGGAAGTCGAGGAAGATGTCAACAATCGTGCGGTTCTCAATGTGGTAATGGAAGATGACGCGATGTTTCTTGACGAAGTCGTCGTAGTAGGTTATGGCGTCCAGAAAAAGGAAAACCTTACCGGTGCCATTGCCGTTGTATCTTCCGAGGCCATTCAAAACCGTTCACAGTCAAACCTCGGTAGCATCCTCCAGGGAACAGTTCCTGGTCTTACTGTGACAAGCCCTTCTGGACGTCCTGGCGCCAGCACTTCTATTAACATCCGTGGTTGGAACTCTATTAACCAAGGAGCACCTCTGGTCTTGGTTGACGGTGTGCAAGGTTCCCTTGATATGGTGAACCCTAACGATGTCGAGAGCATTTCCGTATTGAAGGATGCTTCTGCCGTTGCGGTTTACGGTGCAAACGGATCATTCGGTGTGGTTTTGGTTACCACCAAGTCCGGCGCAGATAACGACGGACGCGCAAAGGTCCGCTACAGCAGCCGCTTCGGTTTCTCTTCTCCTACAACCTCAACGGACTGGGAGACAAGGGGATACTATTCAGTATATCTTGCCAACCTCTTCATGAAGGCGTATAACGGAAGCCAGCAGATTTTCTACAATGAAGACGATATGGAGCAGCTCTGGCTGCGCCGCAACGATAAGGTTGAAAACCCAGAGAGGCCTTGGGTGGTGATTGACCAGAGCCAGGGCCGCAACACTTATAAGTTCTACGGAAATACAGACTGGTGGCATTACTTCTTCAATGACAGGAAGCCGGTGCAGAATCACGATGTTTCTTTCAGTGGAGGAACAAAGACCATTAAGTATTTCCTTTCTGCCAACTATAACAGGGAGCAGGGCGTGTTCAGGGTAAACCCGGATATTTACAACAGATACAGCCTTCGCGCGCGTTTCTCTTTCCAGGTTACTCCTTGGATGAGCATCAGCAACAATACTTCATATTTTATGAACGATTACCGTTATCCTGGCCTTAGCGATACGGACGATACGTTCTATAAGCTCACAGCCGGATACTTCCCGTTCCTGGTGCCTCAGACTCCTGACGGATACTATGTCTATCAGACTGATAACGGCGGCGGCGGACAGTCAATTGCCGGCAACCTTGCCAACAAGAATTTCAAGAATAAGTCCAATGTCGGTAAGTTTACCAATACTGCAGAGTTGACCCTTACTCCTTTCAAGCATCTTGAAATTAAGGCCAACTACACTTATTCCCTTAAGACAACTACAACACTTAACAGAAGCGTTCACGGTACTTTTGCGTCACAGGTTCCTCTGGAAACGGTGGAACTTACTACGGGAGACAATGAAGACTGTCTTTCCGAAGCAATGCGTCCGGTTCTGCTCAATGACGTCAATGTATTCGCTACTTATACCAATACCTTTGCCGAAGCCCACAATGTAAAGGTTATGGCCGGTATGAACTATGAAACATTCCGTGACAAGAGGCTCAGGGCTATAGGTTATGATCTTCTTTCACCGGACCTTAACGACCAGAACCTTGTCAGCGGTGACGAGAACGGAGTAAAGCGCACGGATACCGGCGGAGGCCAGTCCGAATATGCTCTGCAGGGTTTCTTCTTCCGACTCAATTACGATTACAAGGGGAAATACCTCTTTGAGGCCGGCGGTCGAATTGACGGTTCTTCACGTTTCCCAATCTATCGAAGGTTTGGTAACTTCCCTTCAGTGTCTGTTGGTTGGAGATTATCCCAGGAGCCGTTCTTCTCTCCATTGAAGAGTTGGATGAACGACGCAAAGATAAGGTTCTCTTACGGTAGCCTCGGAAACCAGCAGATGTCAGATTATTATCCTTACATCCGCCTGGTGAGCCTCGGAAGCCAGAGCTATCTCTTCGGAGCAAATAAATCATCAGTGGCAAATTACAAGGATCCCGTTTCTGATAAACAGACCTGGGAGACGGTGGAGCAGAAGAACCTTGGTCTTGACCTTGCTTTCCTAGGTAATAAGATCACCTTTACAGGAGACGCTTATATCAGAGATACCAAGAATATGATTACTCCGGGAAAGAAACTTCCTTCAGTTTACGGTGCAGGCGCTCCTAAGGAGAATAACGCCGATCTCCGTACAAAGGGTTATGAACTTTCACTTACGTACAGGGATCAGTTCAATCTTGCCGGAGAGCCTTTCCAGTATAGCGTAACCGCCACATTCAACGATTATATCGGCCGTATCACCAAGTTTGACAATCCTAATAAGAACCTTTCAACCTATTATGAGGGTATGACTTACGGAGAAATCTGGGGATATACCACCGACGGATTCTTCAAAACTGACGATGAGGCAAAGAATTATGTGGTTGACCAGTCTCCTGTCTGCTCAATCATCTACTCTTCGGCAGGAGAGGAACACGGACTCAGGGCCGGAGACCTCAAATATGTTGACCTTGACGGAGACAACATCATAGGAAAGGGCAGCAACACCGTTGACAATCCAGGTGACCGCAAGATTATCGGTAATTCACAGCCTCGCTACCAGTACGGTTTGAACCTCGGTTTCAACTGGTATGGATTTGACTTCTCAATCTTCCTCCAGGGCGTAGGCCGTCAGGACTGGTATCCTAGCAGTGACGCAAGATATTTCTGGGGACTCTATGCACGTCCGTTCTCATCATGGATCCAGAAGGATTTCCACAAGAATTACTGGACAGAGGATAATCCTGACGCATACTTCCCTCGTCCTCGCGCCTATGTTGCAATGAAGGACGGCCGTGAGCTTGGTACCGTCAACGACAGATACCTCCAGAATCTGGGTTACTGCCGTCTTAAGAACCTCACC
>CADBMK010000014.1 GCA_902795785.1 uncultured Bacteroidia bacterium
GTAATGTCAAATTCGTAGCTGACGTTTTTCTCCAGTTTCAGATTGATAGGGTAGTAGTAAGTGGTTCCGTCTATCTCTCCCTCTATTACGAGCCTGGTGACGGGTTTCCCGATGTCATTTCCCTCGTTGAGGTTCGGGTATGCATGAAGGATTGTACCCGGATTCACGGGCCTTGCTCCTATCTCTTTACCATAGTCGTGAAGAAGAAGCGTCCTGTCCTTAAGGGTTGACAGTTCCGCGGGATCCAGTTTTCCGCTGTTAAGGAAAATCGAAGGCACCCGTGCCATCCCGAATTCACACTGGCCGCTGGCATTGGTGAGGTAGAACCTGACATTTTTCAATGTCTGGCCGCTGTATGGCTTGCCGCTGAAATCGCAGCTAATGCTCCTGACCTTGATTTGCGCCAGCATTGGTTCGAGGGTTAGACTGACGTTCTTCTCGCTCCCGGCCTTCAGTGCCGCTTTTGCGGTCATTACGGGCGTTTGGGAGTTCTCGTCGGACAGTTTGGCATAGCAGGCCTGAAAACTCTCGTAGCGGCTCGCACGGGCCCAATCTACACTTCCTTCGGGAATGTTTGCCAGCAGGAATAGGAGTTTCTTACCGCTCCTTGAACAGGCCCGGATGACTCCCGGCTGCACCTGGCTGATTCTCTGGTGCGAGTCGAGAGCCTTGAGGCTGTCGTCATTGAATATAAATATATCGAGACTTGAAACATCTGTACCAGCGGCTTTGGTCAGTGTCATTTCAAATGAAGTGGTGTCTTTGTCCTCCCGGATTTCCGCAGAGAAATCGGAATAATCGCAGGAGGTGAATAAGAAGGCCAGGATATAAGCAAGTAAGAAGGATGTGGCAAGAATGCCATTTAAGAAAAGACTAACCCGGCCTTTTGTGAAGACGTATTCTCTACGGCTTGTTTTGAGTATTTTCGGTTTTTCTTCCATAGTTTAAATTTTGGCTGAAACAAAATTAACCCCGGAAAAGTCATTGTTTTCCGGGGTCGGGGCAATTATTGAAGAATCTTCTGTTTTGTATGAAAAACCGTCGAATCTGGCTGTGATTATCATACTAAACAAAAAACCGAATGAAAAATCATTCGGTTCTCTGTTTGATATTCTAAGCGAAGTTATCGTAAAGAATGCTTTCCGGAGCAACTCCGAGGTTGTCAAGAAGGTTGACAACGGCTCCGACCATAGGTCCAGGACCGCACATGAAGTATGTGATGTCCTCCGGAGCCTCGTGATCCTTGAGATACTTCTCGAACATTACGTTGTGAACGAAACCTGCTGTGTAAGGAACACCGGCCTCGTCTGCCTTAGGGTCAGGACGGTCAAGTGCAAGATAGAACTTGAAGTTAGGGAACTCCCTCTCGATTTCAGCGTAGTCCTCGAGGTAGAATGCCTCCTGGAGGCTACGTGCTCCGTAGAAGAAGCTAACCTTCCTTCCTGTCTTGAGAGTCTTGAACAGGTGCATGATGTGGCTTCTGAGAGGTGCCATACCTGCACCACCACCTACGAATATGTACTCCTTATCCTCCGGATCGTTCTGAGGGAGAAGGAATTCTCCATAAGGGCCTGAGATGATTACCTTGTCGCCTGGCTTACGGCTGAATACGTATGATGAGGCGATACCAGGGTTGACAGGAAGAGTCTTGAATACGCCCTTAGGCTGGCTGCGGTCGAACGGTGGTGTTGCGATACGCACGTTGAGCTTGATGACGTTCTTCTCTGCCGGATAAGAGGCCATAGAGTAAGCTCTGATGGTTGGCTGAGGGTTGTGGCTGTGGAGATCGAAGAACTTGTAGAACTCCCAGTCCTTTCTGTATTCCTCGTCGATGTCCATATCCTTGAAGTCGATATCGTATGCAGGGATGTCGATCTGGATATACTCACCTGACTTGAATTCGATGTGCTCGCCTTCTGGAAGCTTAACTGTGAACTCCTTGATGAAGGTTGATACGTTGTGGTTGCTGATAACCTCGCACTCGAGTTTCTTGACGCTGAGGGCTGACTCTGAAACCGCAATCTTGAGGTTGTCCTTAACCTTGACCTGGCATCCAAGTCTCCAGCCTGCCTTGATCTGCTTGTTGTTGAAGAAGCCGACCTCGGTAGGGAGAATCTGTCCGCCGCCTTCGAGAACCTGAACCTTGCACTGGCCGCAGTTGGCCTTTCCGCCGCAGGCTGAAGGGAGGAAGATCTTGTTCTCTGCGAGTGTGCTCATGAGTGAGCCTCCCGTAGGAACTTCGAGTGTCTTCTTTCCGTTATTGATATCGATTGTGACTGATCCTTCCGGGGTGAGTTTCGCCTTGATGAAAAGAAGCAGCGCCACAAGGATGAGCGTGACGATAACGATTACCGCTACTGATGAAATTATTGTACTGAACATATTTCTCTGCCTCCTGTATTAAAGTGAAATACCCATAAAGGTCATAAATGCTATACCCATAAGACCTACGGTAATGAAGGTGATACCGATACCTTTGAGGGCAGGTGGTACGTTGCTGTAAGAGAGTCTCTCGCGGATTGCTGCGAGGGCTACGATTGCAAGGTACCAGCCGATACCGGAACCGAGGGCGTATGTGGTTGCTTCACCTACGTTGGCGAAATCCTTCTGCTGCATGAAGAGTGAACCTCCGAGGATCGCACAGTTTACGGCGATGAGCGGAAGGAAGATACCGAGTGATGCGTAGAGACTTGGAGAGAACTTCTCGACAACCATTTCCACTATCTGCACGATTGCTGCGATGATGGCGATGAAGAGGATGAAGCTGAGGAAGCTAAGATCCACGTCAGGGCCGAGGATACATTTCTCACCAGGGGTGAGGACGTATGTGTTGAGAAGATAGTTGATAGGAAGGGTCACGAGAAGGACGAAGATAACAGCAAGTCCCAGACCGTTGGCTGTCTTGACATTCTTCGAAACGGCAAGGAAAGAACACATTCCGAGGAAGAATGAGAAGATCATGTTGTCAATGAAGATTGACCTTACGAATAAACTTAAATATTCCATAATCTAATCTGCGATTTGATGTTATTTCTCCTGAAGGTCTTTATCGATGCTTCTCTGGATCCAGATGATGACTCCGATAAGGATAAGCGCCATTGGAGGGAGAATAACAAGACCGTTGTTCATGTATCCGAGATCGTAAGCAGCCTGTGGGATGATATGGAATCCGAAGAGGGTTCCTGAGCCGAAGAGCTCACGGAAGAAGGCTACGACGATGAGGATAAGTCCGTATCCGGCACCGTTTGCGATACCGTCAAGGAGTGAAGGTACAGGCTTGTTGCCGAGGGCGAAAGCCTCAATACGTCCCATGACGATACAGTTGGTGATGATAAGTCCGATGTACACGCTGAGCTGCTTGTCAATAGAGTAGGCGTAAGCCTTGAGAAGCTGGTCAACGAGGATTACCATCAGGGCTACGATGACGAGCTGGATGATGATACGAACTCGGTTAGGAATGGTGTTTCTCAGGATAGAGGCTACGAAGCTTGAAAGGCCGGTAACCGCGATAACTGAGAGGGCCATTACGAATGCACCCTTAAGCTCGACAGTGACTGCGAGTGAAGAGCAGATACCCAGGACAAGTACTGTTACAGGGTTGCCCTTGAATATAGGGTTTAAGATTGTTTCTTTGAGTTTTGCGTCCATTGCTTATTCCTCCACGTTTACTTCTGCTTCATCTGCGCTGACTTCTGTCTGCTCAACGCTGATTTCTGCTGAAAGGACCTTCTCGTATGCCTTAGCCCAGGTGTTGATGGCTGCATCTACACCGTTGCTGGTCATTGTAGCGCCTGTGATGGCGTCGATAGCGTTGTCCTTTCCTGCAGGAGCTCCACCCTTCACGATGGCAAATGGCTTTTCATCTGAGAAGTCGAACTTCTTTCCGATGAACTGCGCGCGGAATGAAGGGTCATCTTTAATCTTTCCACCAAGACCAGGGGTCTCTGATGCGTGGTCAAAGTATGCTCCGGCGATGTTGCCTTCGCTGCCCACGGCGATGTATCCCCAAACCGGTCCCCAAAGACCTGCGCCATAGACAGGGATGACCTTGACGCCGTTCTTGAATACATATACCGGAAGCTTTGCGCCGGCGCCATCTCTGATGGCGTAGTTCTGTGCCTTGAGGTCTGAAGTAGAGTAAACTTCTGCGTCAGCGATGTCGAGATCCTTTACCTCATTGCCTTCGAGGTCTACAGTATATGCCTTTTCAATGTTTTCCTTGTAGAAAGCGATGGTGGCGTTGTTGTCAGTCCATGAAGCCTTTTCGCCGAACTGGGCGGCGGTAAGGATCTGGCTGATGGTCTCAGCCTTCTCGTTTGCCGTCTGCATTGGCTTGAGGGCTGTTGCGACGAATGCGAGAACCGCTGCAACCACCACTACGATGATGGTTGAATATATTACTGTATATGCGTTACTGTTGGTATTCATATCCTATATATATTTATGCGATTGTTGCCTTCTTTGCCCTTCTTGTAGTAGCTGCTGTAGTTACGCAGTAGTCAATCAGAGGTGCGAATGTGTTCATAAGGAGAATTGCGAGCATCATACCCTCGGCGTAACCAGGGTTGAAGAGGCGGACGATGACGCAGAGCGCACCGATTAAGAATCCGTAGATCCATTTGCCGCATTCTGTCTGTGCTGCAGTAACAGGGTCGGTAGCCATGAAGACTGTACCGAATGCGAAACCTCCCATTACAAGCTGATAGTAAGCAGGAACGTCCGTTGCGCCGAGTACGTTAGCGAGGCCGCCTATAGCGAGGGCTCCGATAACGGATGAGCACATGATCTTCCAGCTTGCAACGCCTGTGAAGATGAGAATTACCGCACCGATGAGGATGGCAACCACTGAAGTCTCACCCACGCATCCAGGGATGGTTCCGAGGAACATCTCCTTGAATGTGTAACCTGCAGATGTGATGGCGTTTACGCCCTCACCAAGGTATGAAAGAGGAGTTGCTCCGGATGTTGCGTCAACCATTGTCTCACCCTTGCGGAGTGCAATCCAGCATGCTGATCCTGAAAGCTTTGAAGGATAAGCGAAGAAGAGGAAAGCACGTGTGAGTGCTGCAGGGTTGAGGAAGTTGAAACCTGTACCTCCGAAGACCTCCTTGCCGAATACCACTGCAAAGGCAACTGCGATTGCAAGAATCCAAAGCGGAGTGTCAACAGGAACGATGAGAGGGATGATGAAGCCTGATACGAGGTAACCCTCGCTGACTTCCTCGTCTTTGATCTGTGCGAAGGCGAACTCAATTCCGAGACCTACAACATAGGCCACGACGAACAGAGGGAGAACCTTCCAGAAACCGAACCAGAAATCTCCCCAGAGTTCAGGGGTCTGTCCGATTGCAAGGCTGTGCTGGTAACCTGTGTTCCACATACCGAAGATGGCAGCTGGAACGAGGGCGAACACAACTATAATGAGAATTCTCTTGAGATCGATTGCGTCTCTTACGTGAGAACCTTTCCTTGTAACGGTGCCAGGTACACGAAGGAATGTGTCAAAGGCATCGATCGTTGAATGAAGGAACCAAAATTTTGAATTTCTATCCATAACTTTCTATCCTTTAAGCCATTTCTTTGATCATATAATCGATACCCTCAGCGATGATAGACTGGATGTCGTTCTTTGAAGGGTCTACGTACTCAACGAGAGCAAAGTCCTCAGGAAGGACCTCGTAGATACCGAACTTCTCCATCTTCTCGATGTCCTTAGCCATGCAGGCCTTTACGAGGTAGATTGGGAAGATGTCCATAGGGAGAACCTTTCCGTAAACGTCGCTCATAAGGAATGCACGCGGACCGCCGTTGAGGTTGGTATTCATATCGTACTTCTTGTTAGGGCAGAGCCATGAGAAGTAGCTCCTCTGTGAAGAGAACTTGTTGCGGATAGGTTTTGCCCATCCGAACCACTCTCTTTCCGTGCCCTCGTGAAGAAGGGTAATCTGGTTGTCATAGAATCCGAGGTATCCGTCTTCTGTGACGTTTTCTCCTGTGAGGGCGTCGCCGCTGATGAAACGTACATCGCCTGCGGCGTTGTCATAGAACTTGGCGAAGGCCTTGACAGGTGTTCCCGGAAGGGCTTCTACGTATGCAGGATTCTTTGCTACAGGACCGGTAACGGCAACCTTTCTTGTGAGGTCGAGTTTGCCGGTTGTGAAAAGTTTGCCGACAGCAGCGAGAAGAAGAAGGGACATTGTCCATACAGTCTCACCCTTCTTGATAGGGGAGATGTGGCTGATCTGTACGCCCACGTTTCCTGCAGGATGCTTTCCGCTGAAAGTGTGGAGCACTGCGCCTTCAAGTTTGTGGAAAGGCGATGCAGCGCAGTTTGCGTTGTTGATTGAGACGTGTACTCCGCCCTCGGTGAGCTTAGAGAGAGCCTTTACGCCGGCCTGGATGGCGGCAAACTGGTCTCCGAGTACGAACTCAGTGTCTGCGGCAAGAGGGGCTGTGTTGAAAGCCGATACGAAGATTGCCTTTGGCGTGATGGCTGGATCAGCCATGATGCCGTATGGCCTCTGAACGAATGCAGTCCAAAGACCGCTCTTGAGAAGGGCTTCCTTAATTTCTTCGGAAGAAGCCTTTGCAGGATCCTTAGCGCCGAAATCGACGTATTCCTGATTGGCGTCAGCCTTCACAAGAACTGCCAGCAACTTTCTCTTGTCACCTCTGACAACCTGGGCAACGGTTCCGCTTACAGGAGACGTGAGCAGGATGTCAGGATTCTTTTTGTCAGCGAATACAGGTGAGCCTGCGAGGACTCTGTCGCCCTCCCTGACGAGGAGCCTTGGAAGGAGACCCTTGACGTCAGTTGGCTTCACGGCTACGATGTCCGGAGTAACTGTACTTGCGACTGACAGGGCAGCGGCACCACTGATTGGAATGTCCAGACCCTTTTTCAAATCGATGTTGTTTGACATAATATTTTATTATAAGTATTTTCCGGCGCGAATTTACTTAAAAAATTCGTATTTTCGCAAGTATGACAAACAATGTGAACGCTATTTTGGAGGGACTGAATCCAGAACAATTGAATGCAGTCCAATGTGTTGAGGGGCCGGTGTTGATAGTAGCGGGCGCGGGTTCCGGAAAAACAAGGGTTTTGACAAGCCGTATTGCCTATATGCTTTCCAAGGGTGTAGCCCCGGAAAGCGTACTCGCTCTTACATTTACAAAGAAGGCGGCGGCGGAAATGAAGGAGCGTATCGCTCTGATGGTAGGGGAGTCTAAGGCCCGTAAGCTTTATATGGGAACCTTTCATTCTGTCTTTATCAGATTCCTGAGGGAATTCGCCTCCGAGATCGGTTTTACGCCTTCATTTACAATCTACGATACGGCAGACTCTGTCAGTGCCATCAAGGCCTGTATCAAGGAACTTGGCCTGGACGACAAGGTCTATAAGCCGAAGAACGTACTTTCCCGGATATCGAAGGCCAAGAACAACCTGATAACCTTCGTGGGATACCGTACCAATCAACTGGCAATCCAGGCGGACATCGCCGCCAAGATGCCGAAGATCTGTGATCTTTATCAGCTTTATGCCACAAAGTGCAAGCAGAGCGGCGTAATGGATTTCGACGATATCCTGCTCTATATGAATATCCTCTTAAGGGACAGTCAGATGGCTCTTAAGAGCATATCGGAGAGGTTCTCCCATATCCTTGTGGATGAGTACCAGGATACCAACTTTGCGCAGTACCTTATACTTAAGAAGCTGAGCGCCGCCCACGGAAACATCTGTGTGGTGGGTGACGATTCCCAGTCCATCTATTCATTCCGCGGAGCCAGGATTGAGAACATCCTGAACTTCAGGAAGGATTTTCCTAACAACAGGGTTTTCCGTCTTGAGCGCAACTACCGTTCAACGCAGACCATCGTCAATGCGGCGAATTCCGTCATTGCAAAGAATTCCGACAGGATTCCTAAGGAATGCCGTTCAATGGGAGAGGTTGGAGAGAAGATAGAACTTCTCCGTTCATATACCGAGCAGGAGGAGGCTACGCAGATCTGCTCCGAAATCCTGCGCAGGATGCAGGGCGCCAAATGTGAGTACAGGGACTTTGCAATACTTTACAGGACAAACTCCCAGTCCCGCGCTCTCGAGGAGGCTCTCAGAAGACGCAACCTTCCTTACCGGATATTCTCCGGAAACTCGTTCTATGAAAGGGCCGAGGTCAAGGATATGATGGCATACTTCAAACTTGTCTGCAATCTTCTTGACGACGAAGCCTTCAAAAGGACGGTCAACAAACCGGCAAGAGGCATTGGCGATACTACCGTCCAGGCTCTTGAGAAGGCTGCCAAGGAGCACAATACTACTCTTTTCAAAGCGGCATATCTGGATGACCTCTTCGAATTCGGTCTCAAGGAGGCGGCCATAGCCAAAGTCCGCTCTTTCTGCGATATGATTAACGGATTTGCCATGGCGGTAGAAAAGACGGACGCCCACGAGCTTGCCGCCAGGATAGCGGATGATTCAGGCCTGTACAACCTCTACAAACTCAGTGAATCCATTGAGGATCAGGCAAGGGCTGCCAATATTGAGGAACTTCTGAACTCTGTCCAGGGCTTTGTCGAGGAAAGGGAAGAAGAGATGGCGGCCGGGGATGGCGTTCCGGATTCCATGCTGGTTACCCTTCCTGACTATCTGGACAATGCGGCCCTTTTGAGCGCCGTGGATGTGGAGGATGATTCCGAGGATGCATCCAACAAGGTTACTCTTATGACGGTCCATTCTTCAAAGGGACTTGAGTTCAGATACGTGTTCATCGCAGGTCTGGAAGAGAATCTCTTTCCTTCGGGCGGTTGGACGGCAACTCCTTCCGATATTGAAGAGGAAAGGCGACTTTTCTACGTAGCGGTTACCAGGGCCAAGGAAGCCCTTGCGCTTTCGTTTGCCAAGACAAGGATGCGCAACGGAAAGCACGAGTCAAATCAACCAAGCCGTTTTGTCAAGGAAATCGACAGGCAGTATGTCAAGAATCCGCTTCTTGAAGACGATTATGATTTTTCCGATACCAGGGATGAAATCGGATTCCCGGTGGGAAGGAAGTCATTTGCTCCCCAGCCGGAAATCAGATTCCAGAAAAGAAGCGCACCCGCTCCTTTTGTCAAGCCGGTTCCGAGAAATCTGGTCCCTCTTAACAGGGCGGTTCCAAAGGCCGATCCGAACTTCGTATCCGATTCTCTTGAAAAATTCAAAGTTGGCATGAGAGTGGAGCATAATAAATTCGGAAAAGGTACAATAGAGTCCATGGAGGGTAAAATACCTGATATTAAGGCGGTTATCAACTTTGATGCCCTCGGAAAAAAGCTTTTGATTTTAAAATATGCAAAAATTAGAATACTCTAGATTTGTTTTTTTTATAAGAAAGTTATACTTTTGAAACGAAGTTTTTCATAGTTTAAGTTTAGGTTAAGTAGCGGGGCGGTCGCAGTGATTGCGATTGCCTCGTGAATTTTTATGCAACCCCTTATCTTACTTTAAGAAAAACTCAGTTGTTTCTTTTATTCCAACAAGACCATAATAAGATTCTACAATATTTCCTCTCAGATAGATTTCTTTTCCAATCAAATCCGGATGGTCAGTCAGGTTCAGTTCGTCCCTGATGTCTCCTTTCGGAAGGGATACCGAGATGCAGTATTGCTTCTCGCAGACGGAGGACCTTGACGCTATGGCAAGGTTCGTGGCGGATTTGAACGGGGCGTCGAAACTGATTCCCGTGGCTCCGCTCGTCAGGTCTCCTCCAACTATGTATCCATGTACCCAGACGTCCTCGGCTCCGACGTGGGCCTTTGCTGCGGCAATGTTGAATGCGCTGTTTCTGTTCAGCCCAGTCTGCTCAGAAGTCCCGCCTCCTCCTATTATATAGTCCTCGTTAAGATATACGGCCGTCGTGTCCACATCCAGCTTGACGCTCATGCCGTCCTTTCCGGTGCCGCCTGACTGCCCGATGGGATCTCCGGCCGAGACTCCTATCGTGAGAATCTGCCGGCTGGAAAGCGTCCTTGTCAGCAGGGTTTCGTCTTTGCCTTCGTTTGTCAGAATCAGTGATACCGGGCCGGGGTTGAAGTAGGCAACCCTTTGCTCCGTGAAACTGTAGGCGAGTTTCCCTTCTGCGGATTTAAGCAAAAGAGCCCCGTTTGGATACGCCTTAAGGAAATTCTCGTTTATGTTCAGTTTTACTCCGGAGTTCATCAGCATGCATTCGAGGATGACCTTTGTGGTCTTCCCGGCGCTGACTGATACCACCTTGGTGTCTCCGTACTGGGGTGATGCAAACTTTGGTACCGTGAATTTCTGGGAGATGGCACCTACGGTGTAGGAGCCGCCAGCAACGCTGATTTTTTCCGGCGACGCACCGTATGTGCCGTTGTATATTACTTCTCCTGCGCTGTTCTGGATGTTGAGGATGAAGTCGTTGGTGTCCGGGATGTCCTGGCCCCTCCCGATGGCCTTGGTGCCGGAATTGAAAGACCACTGGAGTTCTCCTTCCTGCTTCTCGGGAAAGAGGATGTCACTGCAGCCGGCAAGAAGCAGGGCTGACAGGAAAATCGCTGATGCGGATGATTTGAACATATCTCATATTCTATGATCCGCCTTGTTCCGTGTGCTGTCAAAAATAAAAAAGAATCAGCCGTGTTGTTACGGCTGATTCTGCAATTGGCGTCTGAAAATACAATTTTCAGGTTAAAACCTCAGATTATTACTCCTTCCAGTCCGGATCAAGCTCAGATACTGACTCGTCGAGGTCCATCCATGCGCGTGCGCAGGCCAGGTCAAGTCCGTCGTCGATATCGCAGGCTGTTCTCTTGCTTACTACAAACTTGTAAGGATGACGGCCGTGGAAGTATGACCATTCAATCATCTTCTTTCTAGGAGCCATAAGGATACCGTCTGTAACGAAGTACATTACAGGAAGCTGCTGTGAAGGCACGTGCTTGAGACCGAGCTCATAGTTGAGAGGGCCTTCCTCTGTCCAGACATATCTCTTGAAGGACTCTACGCTCATAAGAGAATCGTAGCCCTGCTCAAGAGCCGGATAGTATGCTGCGATTGCTTTTCTATAATCCTTTGGTGTAACCAGAGGTGATGTTGCGGTTGCCCAGAGGATAGTCTCACCGTCCACGTTCTCGCAGATGTGACGAACTACTTCTCCGAAGGTCTTGGTTTTCTCGTCGCAGTATTCGATGGCTCTCTTGTGAGTATCGGCGCCAGCCCTTCTTGCCATTTCGAGCATAAGGTCTGAGTCAGAAGATACAACGATGCGAGTCACTTCCTTAACCTGCTTTAACTGTGCGATTTTGTTGAGCAGAAGGTTGGTTCCTGCAAAAGGAGCAACGTTCTTGTTCTTCAGTCTCGTACTACCCGCACGGACTGGGATGATGGCTGTAATAGTTTTGTCTGCCATAACTTTGAGTTTTAATTATTTTGCGAAGAATTCAAGAATCTCTTTTACGAGTTCTGAAGCCTTCTCTCCGTTAGTGATAGTTTCTATAGGGAAGCCGAGCGATGCGGCTTTGTATCCATTCCCCAAATATACAATTCCTGCGTTAATATTGGTATCCTCATATCTAAGGAATCCTTCAGCTTTGTCTGAGGCCGGAAGGAGTCCGTCCGCTGTTTCTACGCTGTAAGTCTTGCCGAACTTGGCTTTCTGATAGCTTATGCCGTCAAGATTCACCGGCGTGAAGATGCCGCCTGCGTGCGTCTTTGTGGTGGCAAATCTTGTTCCGAAAGTTGTCAGCCACTTGTATCCGAGCACCTTCTTTACGAAGTCCTGGGTGTTTGCCCTGTAGGTGCTGTCGACCTGGACAGGATAAATGCCGCTCCATACGTCGGTGGCAATTTTCGAACCTGAGATGAGGATGTTTCCGCCACCGTCCGTGTAATGGAGGATGGCCTTCTGAAGCTCGACAGGGAAGACCTGGTATTTGTCAGGAACGTTTCCGGTTCCGAGTTTTGTTGTTACCTGCTTTCCACAGATGATGTCTGCCGCAAAGGTTCCGTCAGCAATGTTAGGGTTCTGCTCGAAGGCCTTGTGGCTGGCGGAGCAGAATGCATATCCTGCGTTGAGGATGTATTTTCCGTGAACTGAAGGATAGTCGAAGGTATTGCCGGGAACAATCTTTCCTGCGTCGTCCACCCAGCTTGAACCGAAGCCGGCGTTGTCGTCGTCCAGCCAAGGAAGGCATCTGAGGAAGTTGTACTGTTCTCCGATGAAGTTGATTTCATTGATGTAAGGCACACCGCTGTCAACATCGTTTACGAATCCTGCAGTCTCCTTGAAGTCGTACCATGCTGGGGATGAAAGGCGGTCGAAGTTGTTGATTACCATTATGGTGCCCTTCGGGGACTCCGGAATGCCTGCGCTGAGGATTTCAGACGGGAAACTCTTTCCTCCATCGTTGAAAGCCTCTACTTTGAAGCTGTAGATGTGACCTTCCTCAATCTGGACATCGGTTTCATTGACGTTTCCGAGAATCTCACCTGAGTTCCAGCCTCCGTCGTCTATCCTTGTGTAGAGAATGTAGCCTGTAGGCTTTGCGGTAGGTTCTGCCTTGTCCGGCGTCTCGCTCCACGAGAGTCTTACCTTGTCAGCGTTGAGGATGGCGGCGAATGAGTTGACAGGCAGTGGCTGTACCGTGTAAGGACAGCCATAGCGGTTGCTCAGATACTTGAGCATTCCCTTGTAGATTGCACGGCTTACGGTGAACCTGTATGCAGGGTTGAGGCCGTATTTCATGTCTGCAAAATTCTGGTGCGAGAGATGCTCCAGAAGCATGGCAGGGACGCCGGTTGTCCTGGATTCGCTGTAGTTGCCGTCACGGAGCTGTCTTCTGCTCCAGAGAGGCTCGTATTCGCTTCTGACGTCGTCCACGATCTGTGTCTGTACGTAGTCGGCGAGTTCCCTTGCCTGAAGCCTGTCTTCTCCGTTAGGGAGGATGCGGCTGTCATCGGCCATCAGGGTATAGATTGAAAGGGTCCCGACGATGGAATCGTTAGGGGTGGTTCCTGCGTCAGTGTGGAATGCGAAGCTCAAATCGAACGGAATTCCCTTGCCTTCGGCCTTAGGATTCACCCTTGAGCCGCCGGCCATCATTGATGTCCAGGCTCCGCGTGTTCCGTAGTCGTTGGTGTAGTCCTTGTCGAATCTGTGTGTGATGGTGGAATCCGCTCCGGCCCACTGCATCCAGTAAACCGCTCCTTCAACGAAACTTGGATAGCCTGAAGTCTCCCACTTCTGAACCGGAGTGGTATCAAGTCCGCGGGCAATCTTGCCCATTCCGCCGCCGATCTTCACTCCGTCGGCCGTGATTACCGCCTTTGAGTGAGATTCCGCGGTGATGTTGTCAAGCGTTACGCATCCTTCAGTTCCCTTGGCAAACTCGAATGTACCGAGGTAGATCCAGGTGCCGCCTCCGATTTTCTGGTTGACGCTGAAGTGGCTCTCGCCTCCGAGGTGCTTGACCGTATAGTGGGCGGCAGTGGTGCTGTGCTCAAGGCTCTTATAGGAGACATATACTGCGTAGTTGCCTCTTTCCGGGATGTCCGGAGTCCAGATGGCCTCGGATTTTCCTTCCGCAGCTTTCTTCTCGCTTACGCATCTTGCCTGGCGGACAGTACCCATCGTGAATGGGTTGTCGGTTCCGTAATATACTTTCTTTGCATCGGCGAAGCCAACGCCCGCATCGCTCCAGGAGCCGGTTTCGCGGTATTCTCCTGCGCGACGGGTGAATCCGTCCCTTTCATCGCTGAACATAGGGTCGTTGTCGCAGATGACCTCCCAGCGCTGAGGGTCTCTTTCCCTCGGTGTCATACAGTATGCTCCGGCATTCTCCAGCATAGGGATGAGGAACGGGAGGACATAACTCTGGGTGTATGTGTCTTCCACTGTCTGGAATATTGTGGCGCGCTGCCACTCCCAGCGGTCCAGGCTGGCCTCGAAGTAACGCCCGTGGCTCTGCCAGAGGGCTATATGCCTGCCGTCGAGTCCTTTTGGATATGCCGGCGAGTCTTCTCTTCTGACCAGAGGAATGTCACTGTTCCTTTCGTCACGGGTACGGAAAAGTTTGGAGTTAGGGTGTCCGTCATTTCCGAGCTCCGGCATCACTAGTTCTTCTGCATTGAGGTTCCTTGTGTAGAGATTGCCTATAGGAAGGTTTTGGTATTTCTCTGGTGCGTACTTTTTGATCTGTGCCCTGAACCAGTTGAGGTCACCTGGTCTCCAGGGATAATCTGCAAGCGCAGAGTTGAAGTAAAAGTCGTAAACGCAGCCTCTTTTCATGATCTTGTCAATTTTCACAAATTGAGTTACGCTCGTCCTCTGTTTGAGGGCGGCGCTAAGTGAATCACAGGCCTGCGTGAATTCATCAGCCCTCTGGCCCATCATAGTGATGGATGCTGCCAAAGAAACAGACAGGGTCAACGCTAATCTCTTTATCATTTTGTGTTATTATTTGGTCCTAAAGTGGTCAATCAGAAAAACCAGGCATCCGCCGAAAATGATGCCGGTGGCATCGGCAATGAAATCGAACGGGTCAGCCTCCCTGTATGGGATGTAGTGCTGCCCGACTTCAGTGGTTATGGCAAACAGGAAGCCTATGAGCATTCCCGTTATGATGAATACAGGAATGTATTTGCTCTTGCCTATGTATTTGAAAAAGAATGCAAGTCCTACGAAGAATGTAAACGGGGTGAACATTAGAAAATGCACAACCTTGTCGGATGGGATTCCCAGGATGAAGCGTGGTACGTCTTCCATGCTGTCAAACCGTCCGAAGCAAAGGAACAGGATGAGTGCGATGTATACAAGGAAGACAAGCTTCCAAATGGCTTTTAGTTTTGTGTTCAGTATTCTTTCAAGCATGGCTTAGAGTTGCTGCATATCGTTTAGTTTCTTGTAGTATCCGTCAAGGGCAAGAAGCTGCTCGTGTTTGCCTCGCTCCACGATTCGTCCTTCGTCCATCACAATGATCTCATCGGCGTTCTTGATGGTGGAGAGACGGTGTGCGATGGCTATTGTCGTGCGGGTTGACATCAATCTTTCAAGAGCCTCCTGGACGATTCTCTCCGACTCGGTGTCAAGCGATGCCGTGGCCTCGTCGAGGATGAGGATAGGAGGGTTCTTGAGGATGGCCCTGGCTATGCTGACTCTCTGACGCTGTCCGCCTGAGAGTTTGCAGCCGCGGTCTCCGATGTTTGTATCGTAGCCCTGTTCCTTTTCCATGATGAAGTCGTGGGCGTTGGCAATCTTTGCTGCCTCGATGACCTGCTCTTTGGTGGCGTTTTCAACGCCGAAGGCTATGTTGTTGAAGATTGTGTCGTTGAAGAGGATGGCTTCCTGGTTGACGTTTCCGATGAGACTCCTCAGGCTTGTGATGGAAAGATTGCGGATATCTTTTCCGTCAATCGTAATCTGGCCTGATTCTACGTCGTAGAAACGCGGAATCAAATCCACGAGGGTTGATTTTCCCGCTCCGGATGCGCCCACGATGGCTATTGTCCTGCCTTTCTCGATGTCAAGGTCGATATGGCTGAGAATCTCCCTGTTGTTGTCTGCATATTTGAAGCAGACGTCCTTGAAACTGATTCTGTCTTTGAATCCGTCAAGGACTTCAGGCTCTGAAATTTCCTTGATGTCGCTTTCCGCCTCGAGAATCTTGTTGATTCTTTCCATTGAGGCCAGACCCTTTGGAATATTGTATGCTGCCTTTGAAAGCTCCTTCAGAGGGTTGATTATGCTGTACATCATCACCATGAAGAAGATGAAGGTGGAAGCGTCGATGGAAGACCTGTTGCTGAGAATCAGCGAGCCTCCGAACCAGAGGACGATCATTATCATTACGGTGCCGAGGAACTCGCTCATAGGGTGGGCCAGTGCCTGGCGTGTGTTGACCCTGTTGTATTTGCGCCTCATCGCCTCGGTTATGTTGTCAAATCGGGCGGCCATCTTGCCTTCGGCAATGAAGGCCTTGATGATGCGCAGGCCTCCGAGGGTTTCCTCCACCTGGGACATGGTGTCGCTCCAGAGGAGCTGTGCGTCAAGGGATTTCTTCTTGAGCTGCTTTCCGATCACACCCATCAGCCATCCCATCACCGGGACGAAGAGGATTGTGAAGAGGGTGAGCTCCCAGCTGGTGTAGATCAGGACTCCGAAGTAGAAGAGAATCAGGATCGGATTCTTGATGAGAATGTCGATGGATGCGGTGATGGAAGTCTCAACTTCCTGGACGTCTCCTGTCATACGGGCAATGATGTCACCCTTCTTCTCCTGTGAGAAAAAGCCGATTGGCAGGGCGAGAATCTTTCCGTAAATCTTGTTGCGTATATCCTTGACGATGCCGGTGCGGATAGGAATCATCACGGCTGACGAGCCGAAGTAGCACGCTGTCTTGATAAGTGTGGTGATTCCGAGGAAGGCGCACAGGAGCATCAGGGTTACGGAAGCTCCGTGGACAGACATGAAGTCTGATACATACCAGTATGAATTGTTGATGAGTTTGTCCTTGAAATCCATGGGGGTGTCCCAGGGAATAAACTCATAGACGGTTTTGTTGAGGTTGAACAGCAGGTTCAACATCGGAATTACAAGCGAAAAAGAGAAGATGTTGAATACCGCCGACAATATATTGAGGATGACTGACTCGCCGAGAAACCGTTTGTACGGTCCGACGTATTTCAGCATCATCTGCCAAAAATCTTTCATTAAGGGTACTTATTATATATTTAGTCTTACAAAGATAATATAAATCCTCGTAAAACTACATAACGCGGTCGAGCCAGTGAAAGATGAGCCACGTTCTTTTTTTGAGAATCCCGAAGTCAAGAGTTGAAGGAAGGTCGTCTTCCTTGTTGGTTTTCATAGTAATGCCGGAAGTGAAGAGAACGGCTGGCACGCCGGCCTCGAGGAAGGCTCTCTGGTCTCCGATTCTCTTGTAGAAAATGCGGGTGAATCCCTCTGAACCATAGTAATCAAAACAGAGGTCCATCTTCAGGCGCGGGTTTATGTTGTTGCAGGAAGTGAGCTGGTTGATAAAACGCTTTCCGCTGAGCATCAGAAGGTAATCAGGCCTTCCGGAAGCCAGTGGCGCCATTGTGGATCCGAGGATGTCCAGGTTGACCATCGCGATGATTTTGTCCTTTGTTACCGCCAGCCCCGTCTCCGGGTCTGTGAGACGTCCCTTGGCGATGGCGTCCATCATAGCCCTGCTACCGCCCATGCTCATTTCCTTGGCGTCGAAACCAACGAAAATGATGGTGGCCCTGTAGGTCTTGCCCAGAATCTTCATCGTCTTGAACATATGCGCCAGACCGAGCATTGATGCCACTCCGCTGGCGTTGCTGTCTGCTCCTGGAAGGGTTTTCCCTGCAATCTGCCCGAGGTTGTCAAAATGTGCTCCGAGAATTATGTATCTGCGCTCCTGACCCTGCTGCCATCCGCTGAGGAAGCCTATGACATTGTGCCCTGCGATGCTGCTGTCCGGCTTGGCCGGGAAGGAGAGGGAAGATACCGCAAGCCCTTCCTGGGCAAACTGACGCTGAATCCACATTGCGGCTTCCACGCCGCCATGAGTGCCCGTCCTTCTGCCGCCGCACAGGCTGTCGCACAGGAATTCCACTGAGCGGGCGAGGGTTTTCTCGGTGACCGCAGCTTCGGCATTCCTGCTGCTTGGTATGAATTTTCTAATTCCGGCAGTGTTTTGTCCGTGGCATAGGAGGCTTGTCCACAGGTAGATTGCCGTAAAAAGAAAGAATTTCAATTTTTTTTCGTGCGTCACTGCTTAAGGCACAATTAATGTTATCTTTGTGAGATTTGACGGACCACAAAGATAGTCAAAAACTCCATTTATGAAGAGGATAATTTCGATTCTTGTTATGTGCCTTTGCATGCTGGCGCCGGCGAGCGCCCAGTATGACAAGGATGTATTCTCCTGGAGGGGCCGAAGCGCCCTTGCAGATGGGAAATATTCCGAGGCTATGCAGAATTTTAACGTATTGGCGCGTCTTGATACCACCGATTACTGGAATTTCTTCTACCGTGGTATTGCCAAATACAATCTGGGAGACATCCGCGGCGCTCAGCAGGATTTCAACAGATGCATACGTCTGGATCCTGTCTTTACAAACGGATATCATTACCGTGCAATTACTTACGGACGTTTTGGAGACTATGACGCCGCTCTGAAGGACCTTGAGGAGGCCATCCGTCTGCGCCCCGGTTATATGGGCCTTTACTATACCAGGGGAGTGACTTATTTCCTCGCCCAGAAATTCGACCTCGCAGTGGCCGATTTCAACAGGTTCATAAAGAAGGAACCTAAGGATCCGGGAGCATATCTCAACAGGGGCGCCAGCTATCTTTTTCTGGGGGACACCCTGAAGGCCCTGTCAGATTACAACAGGGCCATAAAACTGGACCGCTTTGAGCCTGAAGGCTATATCAGAAGGGGCCGCGTTAATGCGATGAGGAAGAAATACGCGGTTGCCATCGCCGATATGAACAAGGCCATCGAACTCGATTCCACCAATACCTTCGCATATTTCAACAGGGCTATAATGCATTTTGACAGAAATGATTACAATTCTGCCATGGCCGATTTCAACCGCGTTTTGAAAGATGAGCCCGGAAACGCCCTGACCCTCTACAACCGAAGCCTTATCAATGCCCGTGTGGGTAATTTCGAGGATGCCCTTGACGATATGGACAGGGTGATCAACATCAATCCGAAGAATGTCCTGGCCTATTTCAACAGGGCTGCCTTCTTTATGGAGATGCAGAGGTGGAGGGATGCCCTGGAGGATTATGACAAGGCCATAGAACTCTATCCTGACTTTGCAAAGGCCTATATGAACAGGTCTTATGTGAAGAACAGGCTGGGTATGCTCAGGGAGTCGAAGGCTGACTATGAGACAGCCCAGAGGAAGGTGGCGGAGTACAAGGCAAGGAACGAGGAACACGCAGGGTCTTTTGCCGATACGACAAAGAAATACAGCGCCCTGCTGAGCCTGGATGCTGATTTTGCTAAGAAGGACTTCGATAATGAACTTCTCCAGCACAGGGATATCGATATCAGACTCCGCCCTCTTTATAAGTTTGTACTTTCACCTGAGAGGCAGACTGTACATTATGCGCTTAGCAGGAGGTATGAGAATCCAGTCCTGGACAAGTTCCTGGATGAGTCCAGGGTTCCGGTGGCCATTACCAATCAGGATTCGCTTTCCGGAATCCCGAAGGGCGTGGGACTGGAAGTCCAGCTCTACAGCGCATCGGCATCCCGGAAGGCTGACACATATTTCTACCGCGGTCTTATGGACCTTCAGAACAGGATGTACAATTCTGCGCTTTCCAACTTTGAAAAGTCCGTGGAAAAGGAGACGGGAGATGATTTCAGCGATGCCAGAAGTGCATTTTACAAAGTTAACGTGGGCGTCCTGCGCGCTGAGATGATAGACTTCATCGCCTCGATGCAGAGCAACGTCCAGACTCTCACGATGGATGACTCCGGGTCCACAAGGGCCCGTGTCAGCGACAGGGTAGAGCGCACGTATGACTATTCTGAGGCTATTGAAGAGATGGAATCGGCCCGCAAGACCCTTCCAGACATTCCATATATCCACTATAATCTCGGCAACCTGTATTGCTTCTCTTCGCAGTTTGTCCGCTCGATTGACAGTTATACGAAGGCCATAGAACTGTACCCGTATATGGGGGACGCCTATTTCAACAGGGGACTTGTGCTGATCTACCTGAAAGACAGGGAGAAAGGCTGCATCGACCTCTCCCGTGCAGGTGAACTTGGCGTGGCGGACTCATACAGCGTGATATCAAAATACTGCGAGGACGAAAAGAAACTTTAACATGCTTCAATTCATGAGTATCTCCAGCGGAAGCTGCGGGAACTGCTACATACTTAAGGGTGACACCGGAAAGGGAATCATCATCGATGCAGGCGTGAGCCTTCGTCGTTTGAAAAGGGCCCTTGCAGGGGTGAATCTTTCGGTCTTGGATTTTGCCGCCGTCATTGTCACCCACGACCACTTGGACCATATACGTCATCTGGGGCCTTACTGCAAGACCCTGGCCCTGCCTGTCTATGCTACAGATGTCCTCCACAGAGCCCTCGCAAAGCACACTTTCACCAGGGATTATATCCCGGGATGCAGGCGGATCCTTCCGGAAGGGGAGTGGACGGAGGTGGCTCCAGGCTTTGAGGTCCGCTGGTTCGAGGTTCCGCATGACGCCACCCAGACCGTAGGCTTTGTAATCCGTGGTTTCGGCCATCTGATAGTGCATATCACCGACTGCGGAAAGATGACTCCGGAAGCGTTGGAATGGGCGCGTGAGGCCGATACGGTAACGGTGGAGTCGAATTTCGACATAGGAATGCTGATGGCAGGCCCTTATACGGAGGCCCTTAAAATGAGAATCTGCCGCGGCTACGGACATCTCAGCAACGACGGCTGTGCCGATGCCATCCGCGCCTTCGTCCATGACGGACTCAAGACTGTTTTCCTCTGCCATCTGAGCGAGAACAACAATACTCCGGACCTTGCGTATGAAAGCGCCAGACAGGCTCTCCGGCAGGCTGGCCGTACGGAAAATGACGTGTTCCTGCGCACCTTGCCGAGACAGTACCCTTCGCCTCTTTTCACTTTGTGAAAATGAGATTCTTTCTTAAATTTGCACCCTCGGTAGGACGATCCTGCCGATTTTAAACCCCTATTATGATAATTATCGTAGAAAGCGGCGCTACAAAGACAGATTGGTGCGCCATCCAGGCTGACGGAAAAGAGATCAGCGTAAAGACGGCTGGTATGAACATCGCAACCATGCCGGCTGAAGCAATCAGTGCTATTATCAGCGAAGCAGCTCCTGTCCTTAACCCTGCGGGAGAAAAAGTTACCGAAGTGCATTTCTATGCTGCCGGACTCATCGTTCCGGAAGGCGTCAAGGTCCCTGAATCAGCAAAGGTCCTCGATGCTCAGCTCAAGGCTATCTGGCCTGATGCGGAGATGGAATACGCTTCAGACCTTCTTGATGCGGCCCGTGCGGTCTGCGGCCACAAGCCGGGTATCGCAGCCATCATGGGAACCGGTTCTAACAGCTGTTTCTTCGACGGCGAGAAGATTGTCAAGAATGTCCGCTCTGCCGGCTTCATTCTCGGTGACGAGGGTGGCGGCGCCTGCCTTGGAAGAATGTTCATGGCAGATTTCCTCAAGGGACTCGTTCCTGAGCCGATTGCTTCTGAATTTGCTTCTACGTACCAGGTTGACTATATGACCGTGGTAAAGAATGTCTATAAGAGCGACGCTCCTTCCAAGTATCTCGGATCATTCGCTCCGTGGATCATGGAGAGATATTCTACCTGCGATTATATGAAGAATCTCATTGAGCAGAACTTCAGAAACTTCATCGAGAGGGCTCTCAAGCAGTATCCAATCGATAAGTATCCTGTAGGAGTCGTCGGCGGCTTCGGA
This sequence comes from uncultured Bacteroidia bacterium, assembly GCA_902795785.1. GTDB lineage: Bacteria > Bacteroidota > Bacteroidia > Bacteroidales > UBA932 > Cryptobacteroides. The sequence continues at coordinate 21,485 of CADBMK010000014.1, forward strand.
AACGCCCATCAGGCAGTGATGAAGAAGGTTGCCGCAGAGTACGGTATCAAGTTCTCCGACATCATGGCTACTCCTATCTCAGGTCTCGTTAAGTATCACACCGGTAAAAATTAATTCATAATATGAGAACAACAGAACAGTCTTCAAATTACGCCCACCTCGACCAGATGTCAACGGAGGAACTTCTCCGCGGTATCAATAATGAGGACAGGAATGTCCCTGAGGCTATCGGGAAGGTTATCCCAAGCATCCAGGCCCTTATCGATCAGATTGTGATCAGGATGAGAAAAGGTGGCCGTGTATTCTACATAGGCGCCGGCACCAGCGGACGTCTTGGTGTTGTTGATGCATCTGAAATCCCTCCTACATACGGTGTGGCCGACGCTTTCATCGGCATCATGTGCGGTGGCGACGGAGCCATCAGAAACGCTGTCGAGGGTGCTGAGGATGATGAGAATGGCGCTTGGGCAGACCTCGCTCCATACAAGCCTACAGCCAACGATACGCTTATCGGTATCGCCGCATCAGGAACCACTCCTTACGTTATCGGCGGTCTTAAGGCTGCGCGTGAGGCAGGTCTTCTCACCGGCTGTATCACCTGTAACGAAGGCTCTCCGGTTGCCGCAGCCTGCGAGTATCCGATTGCAGTTGTGGTAGGTCCTGAGTTCGTTACCGGAAGTACCAGAATGAAGGCCGGTACTGCCCAGAAACTCGTGCTTAATATGATTTCCACTTCTTGTATGGTTCTTCTCGGACACGTGAAGGGCAACAAGATGGTTGATATGCAGCTTACCAACAAGAAGCTCGTTGACCGCGGAACCCGTATGATCATGGCAGATACTGACATCACTGATTACGATTTCGCAAAGTCACTCCTTCTTAAGTACGGTCAGGTCCGTGCTGCCGTTGACGCTTACAAGGCGGGCAAGGAAAACTAATGATATCAGAGAAATATCCTTCAAAACTGCTTGAAGAGGCAGTAGACGCAATAAGCTCCCTTCCCGGTGTCGGGAAGCGGAGCGCTTTGCGTTTAGCCCTGCACCTTCTTAAGCAGCCTCAGGAAAATGTCCATCATTTCACGTCGGCTATCAACCGCCTGCGGGATGACGTAATCTATTGCAGCGACTGCATGATGATTTCGGATTCTCCAAGGTGCCCGATATGTTCCGACAGAACCCGTGACAGGAGAACCATCTGCGTGGTAGCCTCCGTCAGGGACGTGATGAGCATAGAGAATACCGGCCAGTATCACGGCCTGTATCATGTCCTGGGAGGAATCATTTCTCCAATTGCGGGCGTGGGCCCGTCAGATCTTACTATAGGCAGGCTCGTGGAAAGGGTTAAGTCCCTTTCCGAGGAAGGCGGAGCCCAGGTAGAAGTTATCATGGCCCTGAGCGGAGACGTCGAGGGCGAGACCACGGCCTTCTATATTTACAGGCAGATTTCAGGTTTTGGAGTTAAGGTGTCATCACTTGCAAGGGGACTTGGCTTTGGCGACGATTTGGAATATGCCGACGAACTTACTCTTGGACGTTCAATCGTGAACCGTCAGATTTTTAAGCCCTGACGTATGACGCATGTTCTGTTTGCACTTCTTCTTGCACTTTCCCTCTGCGCGGATTGCTTTGCGGTTTCACTTTGCTCCAGTACGACTCTTGGTAATGTGAAGGCGGGCCGTGTGGCCGGAATCAGCCTTACATTTGCCGTTATCCAGTCTCTGTTTCTTTTCCTGGGCTGGTGCTTCGGCTCGATTTTTCTTTCGGCGGTAATCTCCATAGCCAACTGGATCGGTTTTCTGCTCCTTCTCTTTATCGGGGGCTCCATGATAATGGAATCGATGAAAATGCTTGAATCAAAGCCTCTTGACTTTGACGGCTTCTGGCATATTGTCGTGGGCGGAGTTGCAACCAGCATCGACGCGCTGGCTGTGGGTGTATCGATGTCAATGGCAAAGGCAAGCCTTCCGACAATCGCCCTGAACTGCGCTGCGGTTTTCGTAGTTACAGTCCTTTCTACCGTGCTCGGAATCTACGGCGGCAGATTTCTTGGACGCAGATTCGGTAACGTGGCCGAAATCCTTGGAGGAATCGGCCTCATTCTCATAGGATTTGATATCCTGCTTTTCTAAAGGAATTTTTTGTGTTTGAACAGGAAGAAGATGGCCGCAATCGTGAGTACCATCATTCCTATTATGAGCAGCCAGGCAAGGTCGAGACCTTCAAGCGGCAGCTTTACGTTCATTCCGTAGAAGCTGGCAACGAGAGTGGCAGGCATCAGGAGCACTGACACAAGGGTGAAGACCTTCATGATCTCGTTCTGGTCCAGGTTGATAAGGCCAAGGACGGTGTTTTGAAGGTATTCGAGTCTCTCGAAGCTGAAGTTGGCGTGGTTGATAAGGGACACGACGTCCTGGAGGGTGACGTTGAATTTCTTGACGAGTGCGTCAGGGACCTTGTCGCTTTTGATGAGGCTGGTGATGAGCCTCTGCTTATCCACGATGTTCTCCCTTACCACCATGGCGTTCTCCTGCTGCTGGTTGATGTCCAGGAGGAAGTCTTCGTTGATATCTTCTTTCTGATTGATTCTCTTGCTGTACTGGGTAATCTCCTTTGACATAAGCTCGATGATGTCGGCGTCGAGGTCGACACGCTGGTCCAGGATCGCTGCCATGACATCGAATCCGGTAGGGTAGTTCTTCGGCCTGGCCACCATCCTGCGCTGAAGTTCGGTGATGCTTCGCAGAGGAACGCTTCGCATCGTCGTGAGCGTACCGCCTACGATGGTAAACGAAACCGCTTCCATCTCGTACTCGTCGTTGCCCGGAAGAAGGAAGTTTGTATTTGCGAAGATTGCCTTTTCGTTTTCAGAGTATCGTGAAGAACTCTCGATCTCCTCTGCCTGCGCGCGGCTCTGTATTTCGGTCCCGAGGAATTCTTCCGTTGAATGCTTCTCATCACCGTCGGGGGCAAGAAGATCAATCCAGAGCACATCCTCGATTGCAAGTTTGGCAAACATGTCGGTTGTCTGCTCATACTCTATTTGACCGTTTTTTCTGTAGAAAATATTTATCATATCTCTTCCAGGTTAGGGCCGGCATTATGTCGACAGATTTTACATAAGCTTACTATAACTGGGCAAAGGTAAATAAAAATTCTTTTTATCCACGCTTTGGACAACTAAAATGTTTTGAAATTTGGGACATTGCCAATCGCCGTATCTTATTAAATAATAAGTAAAAAGGTTTGGTGGATAGAAAATTTTTCGTATTTTTGCGCGCTCATTATTGGGAACCTTTTTCGGGAGGAACTCAATTGAGACAATACATAATGTTAAATTACTAGTTTTTTTCATCATTAATTATGTCAGAAGAAACAAAGAAGGTTGCAGCTGAGGCTGCAGCAGAAGAAACCAAGAAGCCGCTCAACGCGTCTGTAGCTCCTGAGGCATTCGACTGGGATGCTTTCGAGAACGATCAGGTTTACGGAAGCGATGACAAGGCTAAGATTGAGGCTGCTTATGACCAGACTCTTTCAAAGATCAACGAAAACGAGGTTGCAGAAGGTGTCGTAACCGCTATCTCTAAGAGAGAGGTTATCGTAAACATCGGTGCAAAGAGCGAAGGTGTTATCCCTGCTCCTGAGTTCCGTTACAATCCGGACCTCAAGGTAGGTGACAAGGTAGAGGTTTTCGTTGAGTCAGCAGAGGATAAGAAGGGACAGCTCGTCCTTTCTCACAAGAAGGCTCGCGCCCTCAAGTCTTGGGATAGAGTCAATGAGGCTTACAATAACGACGAGATCGTTAATGGCTTTGTCAAGACTCGCACTAAGGGTGGTATGATCGTTGACGTATTCGGCATCGAGGCATTCCTCCCAGGTTCACAGATCGACATCAAGCCTATCCGTGACTACGATGTATATGTTAACCAGACAATGGAATTCAAGATTGTCAAGATCAACCAGGAATTCCGCAACGTTGTTGTAAGCCACAAGGCGCTTATCGAGGCAGAACTCGAAGCACAGAAGAAGGAAATCATCAGCCGTCTCGAGAAAGGACAGATCCTCGAAGGTACTGTCAAGAAC
>CADBMK010000015.1 GCA_902795785.1 uncultured Bacteroidia bacterium
GACTCGCCCAAAGAGAACCTGATTGCGTTTATCGATAATTTACCTGTTAAACCATGATAACCGAAAAAGTTTGGGGCAAGGGCCCCGGCGGAAAGGAGATAAAACTCTTCAGACTTACAAATACTGACGGTAATTACGTCGAGCTGTCAAGCGTCGGCGCGGGAGTGGTGTCCATTGTGGTTCCTGACCGTGATGACAGGAAGGCGGACGTCGTCCTGGGTTATCCGAAGGCGGAGAGCTATTTCTCAGACGGACCGTGCGCCGGAAAGATTCCCGGACGTTATGCCAACAGGATTGCCGGAGGCCGGTTCACCCTTGACGGAAAGGAGTACACCCTCCCTGTCAACAACGGCCCCAACCACCTTCACGGCGGGCCTGAAGGCTTCCAGAATAAGGTCTGGGACAGCAGGACGGACGGCAATGCCGTGGAGTTCATGTATTTCTCCGAGGACACAGAGGCAGGTTATCCGGGCAATGTCAAGGTGGTGGCGAGGTATGAGTGGACAGAGGACAATGTCCTTTCCCTGACAATAACGGCCGTGACGGACAAGCCTACGGTAGTCAATTTTACCAACCATACTTACTTCAACCTTGACGGGGAAGGCAGCGGAAGCATTCTTGACCATACCCTTCAGTTGAATGCGTCCGAGTATCTTCCTACTGATGAAACCCTCATCCCTCTGGGAGAATCGTCTCCGGTTGCCGGCACCCCGATGGATTTTGTGAATCCAAAACGCATCGGAGCGGAGATCAAGGCCGATTTCCCCGCCCTCAGGATAGGCAAGGGCTATGACGCCTGCTGGGTAATAGACGGTTACGTCTGCGGCCAGCTTCAGGAAGCGGCAATCCTTTACAGCGAGTCTTCCGGACGTGAACTCAGGGTTATCACCACGCAGCCGGGCATACAGGTCTATACGGGCAACTGGCTTGAAGGCTGTCCCGAAGGAAAGGGCGGACACGTTTACAAAGACTATGACGGAGTAGCCCTCGAGTGCCAGAGATTCCCGGACACCCCTAACAGGCCGGACTATCCTACAGCCGTCCTGAGGCCGGGTGAGGTATATGAAGAGGCAATTATTTTTGAATTTACAACACGACAGTAATATGAAAGAGTATCTTGACGTATTAAGGGACATCCGTGAAAACGGAACGGTCAAAGGTGACCGTACGGGTGTCGGCATCAAGGGCGTATTCGGCCGCCAGATGAGATTCGACCTCAGTAAGGGCTTCCCTCTTCTCACCACGAAGAAGGTGCACCTCAAATCCATCATCTATGAGCTTCTCTGGTTCATTTCGGGTGACACCAACATCAAATACCTGAAGGATCACGGAGTGAGAATCTGGGATGAGTGGGCCGACGAGAACGGAGACCTGGGCCCGGTGTACGGACACCAGTGGAGAAGCTGGCCTGCACCTGACGGACGCACCATCGACCAGCTTTCAAACGTCATCAACACCATAAAGAACAATCCTGAATCACGAAGGATGCTGGTCTGCGCCTGGAATCCGGGCGAGGTTGACAAGATGGCCCTGCCTCCTTGTCACTGCCTCTTCCAGTTCTATGTGGCAAACGGGAAACTCTCCTGCCAGCTTTATCAGCGCAGCGCGGACATGTTCCTCGGCGTGCCGTTCAATATAGCATCCTACTCTCTGCTGACGATGATGATTGCCCAGTGCTGCGGTCTTCAGCCGGGAGAGTTCGTGCACACCCTCGGAGACGCGCACATCTACCTCAACCATTTTGAGCAGGTTGACCTTCAGCTGACAAGGGAGCCGCGTGCCCTGCCTACGATGAAGATCAATCCAGACGTGAAGAGTGTATTCGATTTCAAATATGAGGATTTCGAGCTGGTGGATTACGATCCATGGCCTGTAATCAAAGCCCCTGTAGCCGTATAATGAAGAAATGCCTGATAGTGGCCGTCTCTGAGAACCTCGCCATAGGAAGAGGCGGCACAATGCCGTGGCACATAAGCGAGGACCTGAAGTTTTTCAAGAGAACGACGATGGGCTGCCCTGTCATAATGGGCCGCAAAACCTTCGAATCAATAGGCAGGCCGCTTCCCGGCAGGCTCAATATCGTTGTCTCCAGAACGTTCAGCGCCCCGGAAGGGGTGGTGTCGGTCCAGTCTCTCGATGAGGCGTGGAAGGTTGCAGAAAAGGCCGTCAAACCAAGTGGCAAGGCCTTTGTGATAGGTGGCGGCCAGCTTTACGCCGCTGCCATAGATTCAGTGGACAGGCTTTACATAACCCGCGTGAAGGCGGTGATACCTGATGCGGACACCTTCTTCCCTGAATTCAGGGGCAAGTGGAAAGAGTCCCACGGGAAAACGATAACGGATGAGAAGTCCGGCCTTGTGGTCCGCTTCTCTACAATGTACAGAAAGTAAGATGGTCAAGAAAGACAGAGAGCATTTTGGAAGCAGATTTGCCGTGATTATGGCAATGGCGGGCGCCGCCATCGGCCTTGGTAACATCTGGCGCTTCCCGTATATGGTCGGCGAGCACGGCGGCTCGGCGTTCATACTGGTTTACATCATAGCAACGGCCTTCATTTCCCTCCCGATCTTCTTCTCGGAGCTTATGATCGGAAGGCGAAGCCGCGTCAGCGCCTTCGGCGCAATGTCAAAACTGGCTCCGGGCAGCAAATTCTGGAAAGCCGCGGGCTTCCTCCCTGTCCTTATTCCCGTCATCATCACTTCATATTACAGCGTGGTTGGCGGCTGGGCCCTGGAATACCTCTTCAAGAGCTGTCAGATGGTATTCGTACACAGCGAGCCGCTGGAATCCGCTGAGATTTTCAATGATTACATCTCGTCCACCTGGACGCCTTTGGTTACGGCCGGCATCTTCCTGGGACTTACCGGCATCATCATCGCCGGCGGAGTCCGTTCGGGAATCGAGAAATTCAGCAAGTACACAATGCCGGTGCTGTTCATCCTTATCCTGGTGATTCTGGTGTATTCCTGCTGTCTTCCGGGTGCCGGTGAGGGCATAAAATACCTTGTAAAGCCAGATTTCAGCCAGCTTACGCCCCAGACCTTTGCTTATGCCCTGGGACAGAGTTTCTATTCCATGTCTTTGGGAATGGGCGCCATAATAACTTACGGCTCATATGTCAGCAGCAAGGAGAATGTCCTGGTTTCAGGAGTGGGCACGGCCGTATCCGACCTGATATTTGCGGTGCTTGCAGGCTTCGCCATCATGCCGGCCGTATTTGCCGCGGGTATCGAGCCTGGCGCGGGTGCGGGCCTCATCTTCAAGACTATTCCGTTTGTCTTCTCAAAGATGGCCATCCAGATGCCTGTAGTCAGCGCTGTCATCAGCATCCTGTTCTTCCTGACGATAGTAGTGGCCGCCATTACGTCCAATATGTGTATGTACGAGGTTGTGGTTGCCTATCTTCTGGAGAAGTTCGGCATCCGCCGCGGTCTGGGTTCCATCATTGTCTTTGTAATCTGCGGAGGCCTCGGTATCTTCAGTTCGCTTTCATTCGGCCAGCTTGCCGATGTAACCGTATTCGGAAAGAGCCTGTTCGGTTTCTTCGACTGGCTCTCATCAAATATCCTTCTCCTGTTCTCAGGCTTCCTTTCAGTAGTTTTTGCCGGCTGGGTCATGAAGGAAGAGGATCTCTGGAACGAGTTTACCAACGAAGGGGAAAAGAAAGTGAACTACAGATGGTTCCGTCCTGTGCGATTCCTTATGCGCTGGGTTGCCCCTGTTGCCGTGGTGATTATTTTCATTGCTAATTTCATCCTCTAGCATGGCGGCAAAAAGAGATAATTTCGGCAGCCACTTTGCTGCGATTATGGCAATGGCCGGATCTGCCATCGGACTTGGAAACATCTGGCGTTTCCCTTATGTGGTAGGTCAGAACGGAGGTGCTGCGTTCATCGTGGTGTACCTCTTTTCCGCAGTTTTCCTCTGCATACCGATCTTTCTCTCCGAGGCCCTGATTGGCAAGAGAACCCAACTCTCGACCTTCGGAGCCATGGAGGCCCTGGCCCCCGGCAGAAAGTGGAAATGGCTTGGATTCCTTACGGTGTTTACGCCTCTTATCATCCTTTCCTACTACAGCGTGGTGGGAGGATGGTCCCTGGAATATCTTCTGAAGGCGCTGTCCTTCTCCTTTACGAGCGCCGATGTCACGCAGGAGGGCCTTTCCGCCGATTTCAGCGGCTTTATTTCCTCTACTTGGGCACCTCTTTTCTTCCACACGGTGTTCATGCTCATCAACGCCTTCGTACTGATGGCCGGAGTCAAGGGCGGAATTGAGAAATTTACAAAGATCACCACCCCTCTCCTGTTTGTCCTGGTGGTGGTGATAATGGCTTATTCGATGTCCCTTCCTGGGGCGGGAGCGGGCATCTCCTACCTTTTGAAGCCTGACTTTACCAAGCTGACCCCGTATTCGGTGCTTTCAGCAATGGGCCAGGCTTTCTTCTCCCTCTCCCTCGGAGTGGGCTGCATCCTGACTTATGGGTCATACCTGAAGAAAGATTCAGACCTTCTTACGACGGGGCTTTCGACATCGTTGTTTGACCTTTGCTTTGCTCTCATAGCGGGCTTTGCGATAATGCCGGCCGTGTTCGCCGCGGGTATCGAGCCGGGCGCCGGCCCTGGACTCATTTTCGAGACCCTTCCGTTCATCTTCTCCAAGATGGGTGCCGGAATGCCTGTTGTCAGCGGGATTATCGCTATCATATTCTTCATCACTATCGTCTTTGCGGCCCTTACGTCAAGCATCTCCATGCTGGAGACGGGCGTAGCCTATCTGGTTGACCAGAAACATCTGGCCCGCGGCAAGGCGATAGCCATCCTTTTCACCGGATGCTGGGCCCTCGGAGTGCTCTGCTGCCTCTCGTTCGGTCCGATGGCCGACGTGAAGATTCTGGGCCTGACGGTATTCGACCTCTGTGACAAGATGACGGCTAATTTCCTGATGACCTTCGGAAGCCTCCTCTTTACGCTGTTCGTGGGCTGGAGGATGAAGAAATCAGACGTATACGATGAATTTACAAACGGCGGAAGCCTTCGCACCAGCGTGAAGGTCTTCGGCTTCGTTTATTTCCTTATAAAGTTCGTGGCTCCTGTGGTAATCGGAGTTATCTTCATAACAACCCTTGTAATGTAAGATGAAGAGAGTTCTGGTGATAACATATTACTGGCCCCCTCAGGGCGGTTCCGGCGTACAGCGCTGGGTGAAGTTTGCAAAGTATCTGCCTTCCGAGGGATGGCAGCCTGTAATCTACACCCCTGAAAACCCGGAGATGAATTCCGTGGACGAAACTCTCGGCCGGGAGATTCCGCCTGAAGTGGAGGTGGTCAGGAGGCCTATTATCGAGCCTTACGGAATTTACAGGAAACTCATGGGCTCAAAGAGCACCACGGATATGAAAACCCTTACGTCCAAGCCGGGAACACCGTCCCTGGCTCTCAGGATAAGGAGCAACTTCTTCATCCCGGACCCGAGGGTGTGGTGGGTAGGCCCTTCCGTCAGGTTCCTCAGGAAATATCTCAGGGAGCATCCAGTGGACGCCATCATTACAACAGGCCCTCCGCAGTCCATGCATCTTATCGGTCAGAAACTGTCCCGGGCCACCGGCCTTCCGTGGATCAGCGATTTCCGTGATCCGTGGACTAAGATGTACTGGTTCAAGAATATGGGACTGGGCCGCCGGGCCGAGAAGAAACACTTTGCCCTGGAGCAGTCTGTCCTTGATGAGTCCACGGTTGTGCTTACGGTCACCCCGTCCGTTCAGGACGATATGAAGGCCCGGACATCGACGCCTGTTGCGATGATTACCAACGGCTTCGATACCGACGACTTCAAGAATGCCACACAGAGGCCGGAAGACGGCTTCTTCAACCTGGTCCATACGGGAATCTTCCCGAGTGACGGCAAACCTCAGGCCCTTTGGGACGCCCTTGAGAAGATGTGCCGCGAGGATGAGGAGTTCCGCGCCAAACTGCGCCTTCGTCTTGTGGGAAAGACGGACGACGGCATAAAAGAATCCATCGCCAGGGCTGGCCTTGGTGAAAACGTGGTGGACCTCGGCTACAGGGATCACGGCGTGGCCGTTGGGGAACAGATGGCGGCGTCGGTGCTTCTGCTGCCACTCAGGAACGACCCTGACTATAAGGCCATCCTTCCGGGAAAGGTTTTTGAATACCTTGCTGCAAGAAGGCCGGTGATAGGATTCGGCCAGAGTGACGGAGCCATGGCAAAGGTGCTTTCAGATGCCGGTGCGGGAAAGGTCTATGAGTTCTCCGATACGGAAGGCATAGAATCTGCGCTCAGGCAGGCCTGGGAACGCTTCAAGACAGAAGGAAACGTCCATACGGACGGCAATATAGAACAATATTCGAGAAAGGCCCTGACAAAAACCCTTGCCGCCCTTCTCAACTCAATTACAGAAAACAAATGATAAAGAAAAACCTGGTTTACATACTTGCAGTTGTCTTTTTCCTTGCGCTCTCTTATTTCTACGCCTATCCCCTCCTTGAAGGAAAGATAGTCAACCAGAGCGATATCTCCGGTTACGTGGGAATGTCCCACGAGATGAACGCCTGGAACGCGGCGCACCCTCAGGACCAGACGGCCTGGACCAACTCTATGTTCTCCGGCATGCCTACCACCACCATCACCGCCCCGTCACAGGGAGACTGGACTCAGCCGGTGTATGACCTTCTCCAGCTTGGAAAGAGGCCTGCCACCTACTTGTTTCTAACCCTTGTGGGAGGTCTTCTGCTGATGCTCTCGCTGGGCGTGGAGGGCCTTCTTGCCGTAGGCGGAGCCATAGCGGTGGCCTTCTGTTCCTATAACTTCCAGATAATCCAGGTGGGCCACAACACCAAGATGCAGGCAATCGCCTATTTCCCATGGGTGCTCGCAGCCCTGATCTATGCTTTCAGGACCACGGTTGATGGTAAGAAAAAATGGGCCCTCAGGACCCTTCTGGCCTCGTCACTCTTCGGCCTTGCCCTTAGCATGCAGGTTAAGGCCAACCATCAGCAGATTACGTACTATCTGGCGATAGTCATCTTTGTCTATTCCCTTGTCCTTCTGGTTTATCTTCTTTTGAAGAACAGACCGGCCCTGGGCCGCTTCTTTGCCGGCTGCGCCCTTCTTCTTGTGTTTGGAACGGCTGGTATCCTGACTAATTCCAACAAGCTCATTCCTCTTGCAAAATACACCGCCCATACGATGCGAGGCGGGTCGGAACTCACCTCCTCAAAGTCCTCAGAGACGCAGTCACGCGAGGGTCTGGACCTGGATTACGCCACGGCGTGGTCATACGGTTGGGAGGAACTTCCTAACCTTATGATTCCAAACTTCAACGGCGGCTCTTCTGCCGGCGAGGCAAACCCAAAGTGGAGTAAGACCTACGACCTTCTTGTCAAGGCTGGTCAGCCTAATGCAAAGCAGGTTGTAAAGCAGCTTCCTATGTACTGGGGCCCTCAGCCGTTTACTGCCGGCCCAATGTATCTGGGTGCCATTACCGTGTTCCTTTTCATCCTGGGACTTATGGTGGTGAAGGGAACGGACAAGTGGTGGATTGTGATTTCTTCCATCATTGCCATCTTCCTGGGCCTTGGCAGCCATTTTATGGGCTTTACAAAGTTCTGGTATGATTATATGCCGCTCTACAATAAGTTCAGGACGGTGTCCATGGCCCTGACGGTACTTCAGGTGACATTCCCGGCCCTGGGCTTCCTTGCCCTCAGCCAGGTGCTCCGCTCTGAAGACAAACAGGTCAACCGCAAGCTCTGGAAGGCTTATGCCATCAGCGGAGGTTTCTGCCTGCTTTTTGCCCTGGTTCCAAGCCTTGCGGGCTCTTTCACGGGTGCTGTGGACAGCGGTCAGCCGGATGTCCTTGTTGAGGCCTTCCAGGCTGACAGGCGCCACCTCCTTGTGACCGACGCTTTCACTTCCCTTCTGTTCATTACCCTGGCCTTCATCCTTATCAGGTTCCGCAGGCGTGAGGCAGCCCTCGGGGTAGGGGTTCTTGTGCTTATCAGCATGTTCTCCGCAGGCAAGCGTTATCTGAATGCAGATCACTTTACGTCTCCACGCTCTTTCAACAACCAGTTCGAGGCCCGCGAGGTGGACAAACTCATCCTTGAGGACACGGATCCGTCATACAGGGTGGCTGACCTTACGGTCAACATCTTCAACGATTCCCACCCTTCATACTGGCACAAGAACATCGGAGGATACAGTCCTGCCAAGCTCCAGAGGTATCAGGACCTTATTGACCGTTACCTTGCAAGGGAACTGAATTCCGTATATGCGGCGGCCAAGGAAGGATCCACGATTGACGAGATTGAGGACAATCTTCCTAACCTTCCTGTGCTTTCCGCCCTCAATACCAGATATTTCATCCTTGGCGCCGGGTTTGAGCCGGTGAGGAACAGATACGCCCGCGGCAACGCGTGGTTCATAGACAATCTTGTACACACTTCTTCCGCTGACGAGGAAATTGCCACCGTCGGCCAGGTTGACCTTGGAAAAACGGCTGTCATCGGCCCGGATTTCAAGGATTTCACCGTTCCTGAGGCAGGTGCCCCGGGAGATACCATCGTGATGACATCTTATGCTCCTAACGAGCTAAGGTACAGGTACAGCCTTTCTTCCCAGAGGGGTGTAGTCTTCAGTGAGGTCTATTATCCTGACGGATGGACCCTGAGCGTTGACGGGCAGGAGTTCCCTCTCGTGCGTGCGGACTGGATTCTTCGCGCTGCTGTTCTCCCTGCCGGAGAACACGAGGTTGTGATGCGTTTCGACCCTCAGTCTTACCGCTTCAGCGGCAACCTCTCCAGGGCAAGCTCAATACTGATTCTTCTCAGTGTTGCGGGTGCCGTGGCCGGCCTTTTCCTTACGCGCAAAAAAGAAGATGAAGCTTAGAAGTTTTTTATGAAAGAAAAGATAATTGAAGATACCCCTCTGATTAAGCAGTACCTTGGCGTAAAGGCGCAGCATCCTGAGGCCGTCCTGATTTACAGGGTGGGAGACTTTTATGAGTCTTACTGTGACGACGCCCTCCTTGTGAGCAAGGTTCTTGGAATCGTGCTTACGCGTAAGGCAAACGGAGACAAGGGATATACCCCGATGTGCGGTTTCCCTCATCACGCCATAGACGTGTATCTCCCTAAACTTGTCCGTGCCGGACACAAAGTGGCCGTCTGTGACCAGTTGGAAGACCCTAAGTTTGCAAAGAAACTGGTTAAGCGCGGTGTCACGGAAATCGTTACTCCGGGCGTTGCCTTCGGAGAGCAGATGCTTGGTCCAAAGGAGAACAACTACCTGGCAGGCCTCTGTTTTGCCAAGGGACAGTGCGGAGCGGCTTTCCTGGATGCGTCCACCGGGTCTTTCCAGGTGGCCCAGGGCTCCGAGGACTATATCGGAACCCTCCTTTCGTCAATGAACCCTAAGGAAGTCCTGGTGACAAGGGGCGAGGAGAAGAAGGTTCGGGAAAAGTTCGGGGACAAACTCTATATATCTACCGTGGAGGAGTGGGCCTTCGTTTACGAGGCCGCAGTGGAGAAGTTGAAAAAGCAGTTCCACGTTGACTCCCTGAAGGGCTTTGCCGTGGATTCCTATCCTCTTGGAATAGCCTCTGCGGGCGCTTTGATCGTATATCTTGAACAGACCCAGCACGTGGGCCTTTCCAATATCTCATCCATCTCCCGTATCGACGGAGACAGTTTCGTCTGGATGGACAAGTTCACATTCCGCAACCTGGAGATTTTCCAGAGCGCGGCCGGCGGTGACGGCGTGGCCCTAGTCGACGTGATGGACAGATGCTCGTCGCCAATGGGCGCGAGACTTCTCCGCAAATGGCTTGCGATGCCGGTGCTTGATCTTGGGGAACTGAAATCACGATATGATATTGTCCAGCATTTCACTGAAAACAAAGAGGACCTGGAGAGCCTTCAGGAGAAGATAGGCAATCTTGGTGATATGGAAAGAATCCTTTCCCGCGTTGCCACAGGCAAGATTCTTCCGCGTGAGGTGATGCAGCTTGGCCGCGGCCTGGCCCAGAACGAGCCTATTTCCGCCATCTGCCTGGGTAAGGGCTGCTCAGCCCTCGATGAACTGGTGTTGAGGCTTCAGAACTGTTCACAGCTTCTTGACATCATCGTAAAGACCCTGGACCCTGATCCGGCCGCAGCCGTAGGAAAGGGCAAGGTGATAGGGGACGGCGTAAACGCCGAGCTGGATGAACTTAGAAACATCTCTTCCGGAGGAAAGGACTTCCTCCTGAACATGCAGCGCAGGGAAGCCGAAAGGACGGGAATCCAGTCGCTCAAGATAGGATACAACAATGTATTCGGCTACTATATCGAGGTCCGCAACACCTTCAGGGATAAGGTCCCTCAGGACTGGATAAGGAAGCAGACCCTCGTCAGTGCCGAGAGGTATATAACCGCGGAACTTAAGGAGTACGAGGAGAAGATTCTGGGGGCGGAGGAGAAGATCTATGCGCTTGAGACACGGCTCTACCAGTCCCTCGTGGCTGAAATCCAGACGTATATGCAGGCTATCCAGGCCAACTGCCGCCTGCTTGCCCGCCTCGACGTGCTCTCCGGTTTTGCCTCCCTTGCCGTTTCCAACAGGTATTGCCGCCCGGAGATGACGGACGGAATGGAACTGGATATCAAGGCCGGCCGTCACCCTGTGATTGAGACGCTGATGGCCCCGGGAGAGGAATATGTGGCGAATGACGTCTATATGGACTCCCGCAGGGACCAGATTATGATTCTTACAGGTCCGAATATGGCCGGTAAGTCGGCTCTGCTGCGTCAGACCGCGCTGATTGTGCTGATGGCGCAGGTCGGCTCCTTCGTCCCTGCCGATTCTGCAAAACTCGGATGGTGCGATAAGATTTTTACCCGTGTGGGCGCCTCAGACAATATCTCCCGCGGAGAATCCACCTTTATGGTGGAGATGCTGGAGACCTCTATGATCCTGCATAACCTTTCCGCCCGCTCCATCGTCCTTCTGGATGAAATCGGCCGCGGAACGTCCACTTATGACGGTATGAGCATCGCCCGTGCCATCGTTCAGTATATCCATGAATACGGTCACGGCGCCAAGACCCTCTTCGCCACCCATTACCACGAGCTCAACGACCTTGAGACCATATATCCGCGTGTCCACAACTGGCATATCGCGGTGAAAGAGGCCGGAAAGCAGGTTATTTTCCTCAGGAAACTTAAGGAGGGCGGCGTGGCGCACAGCTTCGGTATTCACGTGGCCCGTCTTGCCGGAATGCCTAAGGAGGTCCTTGATGCCGCCCAGAAGACGCTGTCCTCTCTTGAAAAGACGGCCGCCAACCCTCTCCTGAAGGAGGATCCGGTTCAGTTGTCTTTCTTCCAGCTTGACGACCCTACGCTTTCATCGCTCCGTGAGCAGCTGGAGGAGGCTGACCTTAACAATATGACGCCGATGCAGGCCTTTGACCTGTTGAGGCATATGAAGGCCGAACTTGGCCTGTAGAGCGTTCAGGGTATGTCCAAAGAGGTTTGCCTGAAGAATTTTATGGAGGAAGGCCGCGTGGAGGCCGGCTGTGACGAGGCCGGACGCGGTCCTCTTGCCGGCCCGGTCTTTGCCGCCGCCGTGATTCTGCCCGAGGGGTTTCACCATCCCCTTCTGAATGACTCCAAGAAGATGACGGCGCGTGCGCGTGAAGAGGTTCGCAGCGTCATCGAAAAGGAGGCCGTTGCGTGGGCGGTGGTGGCCGTATCGGCAAAGCAGATTGACCAGATAAACATCCTCAACGCGTCCATCTTCGGAATGCAGAGCGCCGTGCGCGGACTCAGCGTGAAGCCGGATTTCCTCCTTATTGACGGCAACCGCTTCAAGCCGTTTGACGATTTCAAGCCGGGACGATACGCCACCGTAGTCAAGGGCGATGCCACCTACGCTTCCATCGCCGCCGCTTCCGTGCTCGCCAAGACATACAGGGACGAGTATATGCTGAAAATCGCCGCCGAATACCCCCAGTACGGATGGGACAGGAACATGGGCTATCCTACCAGGGAGCACATCGAGGCAATCCGTAAATTCGGCTATACCGAGCATCACAGGATGAGTTTTCATCCAAAAGAACTGGAACCTACCCTGTTCTGAGTTTACTGTTAGATTATTGCTATCTTTGCACCGCATTTTTAACATTATGAAAAAGATACTTTTGACCGTGGTTGCCGCACTTACCCTTTCTTTTGGTGCGAGCGCTGACGAAGGAATGTGGCTTCTTCCACTCCTTCAGAAAATGAATATCAAGGCTATGAATGAACTTGGCTGCAAACTTTCCGCCGAGGACATCTACAGCGTCAACAACACTTCCCTCAAGGATGCCATCGTCCAGTTCGGAGGTGGCTGTACCGGAGAGATCATCTCTGACAAGGGACTTCTCGTGACCAACCATCACTGTGGATACAGCAGCATCCAGGCTCTTTCCACTCCGGAGCACAATTACCTTGAGGATGGATACTGGGCTATGGACAACGCTTCCGAGCTCCCTGTTCCGGGCCTCAGCGTGAAGTTCCTCAGGCAGATGAAGGACGTGACAAAGATTCTCGAGAAGGATCCTACTAAGAAGGACGCCCTCATCAAGGCTGCCAAGGAGGATTTTCCTGGCTGCGAGGCATTCATCGAGAACTTCTACAATGATAACGTACAGTATCTCATCGTTTATGCTGTATATAAGGATGTGCGCTTTGTAGGTGCTCCGCCTGCCTGCTCAGGCAAGTTCGGCGGTGAGACCGACAACTGGATGTGGCCTCGTCACACCTGTGACTTCTCCATGTTCCGCGTATATGCAGGCAAGGATAACCAGCCTGCCGAGTATTCAAAGGACAATGTGCCTTATACCCCTGCACGCAGCCTTAAGATTTCCCTCAAGGGAATCAAAGACGGTGACTATGCAATGATTATGGGCTATCCTGGACGCACGTCACGCTTCAATACCGAGGCGCAGCTCAAGCTTACGCTCGAGAGCAACGCCATCAGCATCGAGGCCAGGACACTCCGTCAGAAGCTTATGTGGGAGGCGATGGAGGCAGATCCTACAGTCCGTCTTCAGTATGCCAACAAATACGCCAGCAGCGCAAATGCCTGGAAGAAGTGGATCGGAATGGAGAAGGCTTTCAAGAAGCTCGACATCATCGGCCGCGAGAGCCAGGAAGAGGCTGATTTCATGGCCTGGGTTGGCAAAAACCATAAGCGCAGCGAGAAATACGGCAGCGCCCTCGGCGACATCGAGAAGAATGTTGACGGAATGAGGAAGCCTTATCTCGGCATGATCCGCTTTACGGAGACATTAAACCGCATTGAGGTCTTAGGCTTCGCAGGTCTTTTTGATAAGGTCTATAAAGCCGGAAAGAAGAATAACAAGTCTGACGAGGAGGCGATTAACGCCGCAGTAGAAGCCGTTAAGGCTGTTTACAAGGATTATTACGAGCCTCTTGACAGGGTTGAGGCTGCCGCTCTTGCAGAACTTTACAACAGCAAATGTGACCCTTGGCGCCGCATAGACATCAATGTCAAGAATCTCTTTGACTCCACTGCATTTACCAGCGCGGAGAAGCTTGAAAAGCTTGCCGCCCAGGGTATCGAGGCCGTGAGGAAAGATCCTGCAATGGTTCTTCGTGAGGAAGGCATAGAAATGTACCGCAGTCTATACAAGAACTATATCAATTATGCAACGGAGCTTAAGAAGAGTTCCAAGACGTATACTGCCGGTATGCTTGAGTGGAAGAAGGGTCAGCCAAGTTATCCTGACGCCAACTTTACCATGCGTCTTACCTACGGTACCGTCAAGGCCTACGAGCCAAAGGACGGAGTCCTCTATAAGTACTACACTACCCTTGACGGTGTGATGGAGAAGAAAGACAATTCAAATTACGAGTTCAGGGTTCCGGCTAAGCTTGAACAGGTTTGGAAGGACAAGGATTTCGGTGATTACGCTATGCCTGAGAACGGCAAGGTCCCTGCCTGCTTCCTCATCAACTGTGACATTACCGGTGGTAACTCCGGCAGCCCTGTAATGGATGCCAATGGCAATCTAATAGGCCTTGCATTCGACGGAAACTGGGAGTCAATGTCAAGTGACGTCATGTTTGAGCCGGATCTTCAGAGGTGTATCTGCGTTGATATCCGCTATGTCCTCCTCCTTATGGACAAGGTCGGCGGTGCCGGATACCCCCGCAACGAAATGAAATTCGTCAAGTAGTTTATCAGGATTTTTGCCTGAAATAATCTAGTCTGTATTTTTGTCTAAATAGTTATGACAGAACAAGAAATAATCAAGGTTCTATCCGATGTCCGTCATCCTGCAAAGGAAGAAAAAAGCATCGTAGAACTTGGAATGGTTGACAAGGTGGAGATAGACGGCAATGCCGTCTGCCTCTATCTTGGTTTCCCAAAGCACAGGGACCCTCTTACGGAGTACCTCGTCGGCAGCGCCAAGGCGGCCCTTTACAGGGCCTTTGGCAAGGATATCCTCGTGGAGGTCAAGACCGAGGTTAAAGAGGCCCCTAAAGCGGCAAAGAAGAATAACGTCAACGACCTTACCCTTGAGCAGCTTACCAATGTGAGGAATATCATAGGAGTGGCTTCCGGCAAGGGAGGCGTGGGTAAGTCTACCGTGGCCGTCAATCTTGCGGTGGCCCTGGCAAGGCTTGGCTACAAGGTCGGCCTCGCCGATGCAGACGTGTACGGCCCTTCGGTCCCTGTAATGACAGCCACCGAGGGAATGCAGCCTGAAGCCGTGGAGGTGGATGGCAAGGAACTCATCGTCCCTCTTGAGAAGTTCGGCGTCAAGTGGATGTCCATCGGATACTTCGCCCAGCCTGGCCAAGCCCTCATC